>NZ_JAOCEW010000042.1:0-40688 GCF_029841665.1 Stenotrophomonas sp. GD03819 | reverse complement strand
GCCCCCGCAACCGGACCCACCCCGCCTTCGACAGATTTCCGCGATCTGTCGGAACGGCATGGACCGCTGTTGGTAGGTGTCGACCTTGGTCGACACAGTAGATCCACGCCATGCGTGGATGCTTTTCGAGCTCGATTCGAAATATTCGATTCCGATGAAGATTCATCCACGCATGACGTGGATCCATCAGATCGCGAGAATCTGTCAGGGGTGGGGCGATGTCGGAGTGCGGGGTGTCAGCCGCATGGATGCGGCTGCCAAGCCTACATGGACGTACTTGCGGCGTCCCCGCACTCCGACATCGCCCCGCCACCCCGCGGAATGCGTGCTGTTGCTGTTGTTCCGGCCGTTGCTTCGGCAGGTGCAGGGCGCAGCCCTGCCGAAAAACACACATAAAAAAACAGCAGGCCGGGGCCTGCTGTTTCGGTGTAATGGTGCGCCCGGAGAGATTCGAACTCCCGACCGCCTGGTTCGTAGCCAGGTACTCTATCCAACTGAGCTACGGGCGCCAATTACATAAACTTGTTGTGCTGACTGTGTATGGTGCGCCCGGAGAGATTCGAACTCCCGACCGCCTGGTTCGTAGCCAGGTACTCTATCCAACTGAGCTACGGGCGCGCGGTACACAATCAAATTTTAAAACATTTCCAGCGGCGGATGCTGAAAACCTGTCGAGTGGTGCGCCCGGAGAGATTCGAACTCCCGACCGCCTGGTTCGTAGCCAGGTACTCTATCCAACTGAGCTACGGGCGCCCTGCGACAGGAGCGGAATTATGCGGATGTCGGCGCGAACCGTCAACAGTTTTTGTGAAAATTTTCATCCAACTGAATGAAAAAGCTGTCAGCCACGGCGTCCGGCGCCTTCAGCCACGCGAAATGATCGGCGCGCGTGCCCAGTTCCTGCGCGGACAGCACGCGCAGCTGCGCGTCCACATTCGGCAGCTTCGCCAGCAGCGTCTGCATCGATCCGGTGGGGGCCAACCAGTCGTGTTCCATCAGCACCGCCTGTGCGCTGCCATGCACGCGCGCCATCTGCGCATCGAGGTCTTCGTCCATGCCGGACGCGGCGTAGTGGTTGTTCAGGCCCACGCGCGCCCAGTCGGCAATCAGCCCGCGCGCTTCGGTGCCACCAAAGCCGAGGCGACGGCCATGCAGGACGCCCTGGCGCCGCGCGATCCACGGCAGGAAGCGGTAGACCAGTGGCAGCAGCCAGCCACGCGGTGGCGGGAACCCGCGCCAGAACGGTGAGCCACTGGCGGCCAGCCATAGCCGGTTGAAGTAGTGCGGGTTGCGGCCGGCATGCACGCAAGCCAGCTGCCCACCGAGACTGTGTCCACCGATGATCCAGGGCAGGGCGCCGGCGTCGTCATCCGCTGTGGCCAGGACCGCCTGGCTGGTTGGCAGATCCTGTTCGAGTACCTCGCGATAGCCCCAGTCCTGCGTGCGCGACGGGCGCAGTGAACTGCTGCCGTTGCCGCGCCACTCGTGCAGGTAGACCGCCACGCCCTTCGCCGCCAGCGCCAATGCCAGTGGCAGGTAGTGGCGCGCGGCCACGCCCAGTGCCGGCAGCCACAGCAGGCGCGCGACGGGATGTGCAGGCACGCAGGCGATCACTTCGTAGCGATGGCCGTCGTTGCACTGCACGGCGAGGATGCGTGGCGTCAGGCTCATGCGTGCGGTGCCGCGCCGAAATGGTCGAGCACCAGCACTTCGCTGCGGCCCGGCGCATAGCCTTGCTGCAGCCCACGTGCAACGTAGTCGATGCCGGCTTCGCAGGCATTGGCCAGGCTCAGGCCATTGCACAGCTGCGCAGCAATGGCCGAAGCCAACGTGCAGCCGGTACCGTGCGCGTCCAGTGGCAGGCGCGCATGGATGAATTCTTCGCTGCTGACGCCGTCGAAATAGCGGTCGATCACGCGATTGCCTTCCTGCAGGTGACCGCCCTTGAGCAGCACTGCGCCCGCACCGAGGTCGAGCAGGGCTGAGGCGGCCTGTTCTGCGTCTTCGCCGTTGCTGATCTTCCGGCCGACCAGCAGTTCTGCTTCCGGCGTATTGGGAGTGATCAGCGTGGCCAGCGGGATCAGGCGCTCACGCATGGCCTGCAATGCGCTGTCTTCCAGCAGGCGTGCGCCGCTGGTGGCGACCATCACCGGGTCCAGCACCACGTGGGGCGGACGATGCTTCTCCAGTGCGTCGGCGACGGCATGGATCACTTCGGCGTTGGCCAGCATGCCGAGCTTCACCGCGTGGATGTCGAAGTCGTCGAAGCAGGCGTCCAGCTGCGCGCGCAGGAAGTCGATTGGTGGCACGTGCACGGCGGTCACGCCGCGGGTGTTCTGTGCGGTCAGCGCGGCGATCGCCGAAAGGCCGTGCACACGATGCGCGGCGAAGGCCTTCAGGTCGGCCTGGATGCCGGCGCCGCCGCCGGAGTCGGAGCCGGCGATGGTGAGGGCGGAAACGGGAGTGGTCGGGCTCATCAGGCGATTGTGCCGTGGTCCTGCAGGGGAAGGTAGATCCACGCCATGCGTGGATGCCTTTGATCCGCTAGGCGGGGTCAGATCCCATTTCCGCAGGAAAAGGGATCTGACCCCCAGAGCGCGACCCTCAATGCCGCCAGCGCGCCCACTGCTGGTACAGCACATAGCCCAGCCCGGTCAGGCCGGTCAGCAGGGCGGGGGCGAGCAGGGCGTCGTACTGCCAGCGCATGAACAGCCAGGCGCCGATGATGCCGCCGGCGAGGAAGCCGCTGATGATCAGGCCGCTGAGGGTCAGGCGTCGTACCTGCAGCGGCAGCCCACGCAGCAGGTGGCCCAGGCCGATGCCGAGGTCGGTGAACATGCCGCTGAGGTGGGTGGTGCGTACCACCGCGCCACTGAAGGTGGTGGCCATCGCGTTCTGCAGGCCGCAGGCCATGGCGGCGGCCAGTGCGCCCCAGATCTGGTGCTGTTCGAACAGCGGAATGGCCACCAGCAGCAGCGCCGATTCCAGTGCCAGGGCCACGCCGTAGCGACGGCCCAGCTGCAGGGTGCTGTCCTGGATCAACAGGCCGCTGAGCATCGCGCCCAGCGAGAACGCGATCAGCAGTCCCCACAGGTGGCCGACCGCGCGCCAGTCACCCTGGGCCAGCGCCATGCCCAACTGGCTGGTGCTGCCGGTCATGTGGCTGACGGCCTGGTGTTCGAAACCGAGGAAGCCGACGACATTCACCATGCCGGCCACGCACGACAGCGCGACCGCGCCGATCCAGACCCAGGTGGGCAGGCGAATTCCCATCGGCGGGGCCCCTCAGGGCCCGCCGAAGCCGCCGTTGAACTGCAGCTCGCTGAAGGTGTTGTTGGCCGGGTCGAACACCGCGCCCCAGAACTGCGTGCCGCCGTCACAGACGCGGATCGCTTCCCGTGCCGGATTGATGCCGCTGTCGTCGGGCAGGTGGAAGGCGTTGATGTAGATCAGCCGCTTGCCGGCGCTTTCGATGCCGACGTACTGGCGGTCGAAGTCCAGCACCTTCGGTACCTGTGCCTCCAGCGATGACAGCCGCGCTTCCAGCTGGTCGACCTGCTGCCGGCTGGGCGCCCAGTAGCCGCTGACCCGCCCGGCCTCGCGGCCGGGGCTGGGCCGCGAGCAGGTGTCGAGCACCTGCGCGGCGATGATCGGGCGGGTGACCACCCAGGACTGGCCGGTGCGCTCGGCGGTCGGCACGCTGGCCGGGCCGCGCGTGGTGGTGCAGGCGCCGAGCACGGCTGCGAGGGTGATCGCAGCCGTGGGCAGCAACAGGCGGGTGCAGCGGTTCACAACACCTCCGAAGCGTAATCGGCCAGGCGCGAACGCTCGCCACGGCGCAGGGTGATGTGCGCACTATGCGGCCAGTTCTTGAAGCGGTCCACTGCGTAGGTCAGGCCCGAGGTGGTCTCGGTCAGGTACGGTGTGTCGATCTGCTCGACGTTGCCCAGGCAGACGATCTTGGTGCCGGGGCCGGCACGGGTGATCAGCGTCTTCATCTGCTTCGGGGTGAGGTTCTGCGCCTCGTCCAGGATCAGGTAGCGCGACAGGAAGGTGCGGCCGCGCATGAAGTTCATCGAGCGGATCTTGATGCGGCTGGCGAGCAGGTCGTTGGTGGCCTGGCGGCCCCAGGTGCCGCCTTCCTGGTTGTGCGTGAGCACTTCCAGGTTGTCGGTCAGCGCGCCCATCCACGGCGTCATCTTTTCTTCTTCGGTGCCGGGCAGGAAGCCGATGTCCTCGCCGACGCTGACCGTGGCGCGGGTCATGATGATCTCGCGGTAGCGCTGCTGGTCCATGGTCTGGGCCAGGCCGGCGGCCAGCGCCAGCAGGGTCTTGCCGGTACCGGCGGTACCCAGCAGGGTAACGAAGTCGATCTCCGGGTCCATCAGTGCGTTCAGTGCGAAATTCTGCTCGCGGTTGCGCGCACTGATGCCCCACACGGCGTGGCTGCCGTGGCGGAAATCATCGACCAGCGACAGCACCACCTTGCCATCGCCGACCACGCGGCTGACGCGCAGTTCGACCTCGTCTTCGCCGGGCAGGTAGACGTACTGGTTCGGGTACCATTCCTCGCCGTCCTGCGCGAGGATTTCGTAATGGGTACGACCCTTGTCGCTCCAGCTGCGCAGGTCGTCGCCGTGGCGCTTCCAGAAGTCTTCCGGCAGCTCGGTGGCGCCGGTGTAGAGCAGGCTGAAATCGTCCAGCGCGCGGTCGTTCTCGTAGTCCTCGGACACGATGCCGGCGATGGCGGCCTTGATCCGCAGGTTGATGTCCTTGGAAACGAACACCACCGGCAGATCCGGCGTCTCTTCCTTCAGGGCCAGGATCGCGCCGAGGATGGCATTGTCGGGAATGACCTTGCCAAAGCTCTTGCCCGCGTCGAAATGACTGGTCTGGAAGCGCAGCTTGCCGGCGCTCTGCTTGCCGCGCAGCTGCAGGCCGTTGGGGCGCTGCAGCGGAATGCCGTCGGCCAGGTTGTCCAGGCCGGATTCCTGCACCAGTTCGTTGAGGAAGCGGCTCACCTGGCGGGCATTGCGGCTTGCCTCGGAGGTGCCCTTCTTGCCGTTGTCCAGCTCTTCGATCACCTGCATGGGCAGGTAGACGTCGTGCTCCTCGAATTTGAACAGCGCGGTGGGATCGTGCATCAGCACGTTGGTATCCAGCACGTAGATGCGCTTGCCTCGGGTCATCGTCGATTCCTGGTTACGGACAGGGAAAAACCACCACGGCCTGCTGCGGGGCAGGGTGATGGCAGACACAGTAGGCAGTGGGACTCACTTGGACTGGGAGGCCTTCAGTTCGGCGAGAACGGCATCGGCATGGCCGGCAACCTTGACCTTGCGCCAGGACTGCACGATGCGGCTGTCGGGGGAAATCAGGAAGGTGCTGCGTTCGATGCCACGTACCTGCTTGCCGTACATGTTCTTCATCTTGATCACGTCGAAGGCGCTGCACAGCGCTTCGTCGCCATCGCTGACCAGCGGAAAGTTGAAGCCCTGCTTGGCACAGAAGTTGTCGTGCGACTTCACTGAGTCGCGCGAGACACCGAGTACCACCGCGCCTGCCTTCCTGAACTTCGGCAGCAGCGCGTTGAAGTCGATGCCTTCGGTGGTGCAGCCGGGGGTGCTGTCCTTGGGATAGAAGTACAGCACCAGCCAGTGGCCGGCGTAGTCGCCGAGAGTGGCCTGTTCGCCACCGGACAGCGCCAGCGGCAGGGAGAGGGTGGTGCTGTCCAGGGTATCGCCGTTGTTCATGAGGTCCTTCTGTCGAGCCTGGGTTCTTTCTACGACAATTGCATGAAACGCCACGCGCCCGTGAGAGGCGCGCGAAAAATCCTCACTTCCGATCAGAATTTCATCGGGTCCATGATCGCGTCCAGGTTCAGGTGGTCGCAGAACTCGAGGAAATCGTCGCGCAGCGCGGCGATGTGCATGTTGGCCGGCACGCCGATGGTGACCTGCGCGCTGAACATTTCCGCACCGGTCTGCATGGCGCGGTAGCGCGTGCTCTGCAGGTTCTCGATGGTGATGCCCTGGCGGTCGAAGAAATCGGCCAGCTGGAACAGGATGCCCGGCTTGTCGGCGGCGATCACCTCGACGATGTACGGCAGCAGGTTGGACTGCGCCTGCTTGGCGGCGGTGCGGTACCAGACCAGCTTCAGGCCTTCCTCGCGCTCGAGCCGGGTCAGCATCGCTTCCAGCTTGGCCACCGAGTCCCACGAGCCGGTGGCCAGGGCGGTGACCGAGACATCGCGGCCGACCGTGGCCAGGCGTGCGTCCACCAGATTGCAGCCGCTGTCGGCGATGCGGCGGGTGACGGACAGCAGGGGGGACTCCGGATGCGTCGTATAGGCGTTGATCAGGAGGTGGTTTTCGCTCGGCGCGGGGCGCGGGGTGGTGTCGGTCAAGGCGATTCCGGGTAATGCATGCGTTAGTCTGAATGCCCGCCAGAGGCGGGGATCCACCGGTGTCCAGCATACTTGCCCGTGCTTTCGCGCCGCAAGTAACATTCAAGTCGCCCCCGGCCTTTCGTGGCGGGCGTTTTCCCTTCCCAGCCAAGAGCAGCACGTCCTTGTCCCTTTCCGGCCTCATCACCGCGCTGGCGACCCCGTTCCGGGCCGACGGCGCCCTCGATCCCGACGGTTGGCAGCGCCTGCTGCACCTGCAACTGGAAGGTGGCGTCCATGGCGTTGTCGTAGCCGGCTCGACCGGTGAAGCGGCAACCCTCACCGATGCCGAGTACGACCTGCTGCTGGCCAGCGCGGTCGAGCGCATCGGCGGCCGCATCCCGGTCATGGCCGGTACCGGCCTTTCGGGCACCGCCAAGACCATCGAACAGACCCGCCGTGCCGCCGCGCTCGGCGCCAGCCATGCGCTGGTGGTCACCCCGCCTTACGTGCGGCCGACCCAGGCCGGCCTGATCGCGCACTACCGCGCGGTGGCCGACCAGGGCGGGCTGCCGGTCGTGCTGTACAACGTGCCCGGCCGTACCGGCTGCGACATGCAGCCGGAGACCGTGGCCGAGCTGGCCAGCCATCCCAATATCGTTGGCATCAAGGAAGCGGTGGGTGACACCGGCCGGGTGCAGGCGCTGCTGGCCCTGCGCAGCCCGAAGTTCGCGGTGCTCAGTGGCGACGACGGTACCGCCGCGCGTTCGATCCGGGCCGGCATCGATGGCCTGATCTCGGTCGGTTCCAACGTTCTGCCGGGCGCCTATCGCCGGATGTGCGAGCTGGCCGCCGCGCACGACCACGAAGCTACCGAGTCCTGGGATGCGCGCCTGCAGCCGTTCCATGATTTCTGTGGCGTCGAACCCAACCCGATCCCGGTCAAGGCGCTGCTGCGCCGCATCGGCATCGGTCACGACCTGCGCCTGCCGCTGCTGCCGCTGTCGGCAGCGCATCATCCGGCCGCCGACCATCTTGCCGGCGACATCGCCGCCCTCGAAGCCCTTTCCAGCCACTGACCTTCCGTCTTGGTCTGACCCAGGAGATTCACATGCGTCAATCCGTATCCACCGTCCGCGTGCTGTCCTACGCCCTGCTTGCGGTGGCCGTTGCCGCCGGTACCACCGGCTGCTTCAAGCGTGGCGTCAAGGGCGACTACGCCCTGGCCCCGGAAATGCGTCCGCTGGAAGTGCCGCCGGACCTGAACCTGCCGACCACCACCGGTGACAACAAGGTGCCGACGCTGGCATCGGCGACCAAGCCGGCCGCGCCTGCGGCTGCGGCCCCGGCCGTGGGCAACACCGGTTTCACCATCGCCGGTGGCAAGGACGAGGCTTTCGCCAAGGTCGGCACCGCGCTGGAAGGCGTGGAAGGTGTGACCATTGCCAGCCGCGCGCAGCTGCTGGGCTCGTATGACGTGGCCTACGAAGGCAGCAACTTCCTGGTCCGCGTGGTCGCCGTCGATGCTGGCGCCTACATCTCCGCGGTCGACCCGCGTGGCCTGCCGGCCACCGCCGAAGCGCCGGTGAAGCTGATCGCTGCGCTGAAGGCGAAGCTGGCGCAGTAAGGGCTGGTCGGGTGGGGGCGGGCCTTGGTCCGCACCCGCTCTGGTGGAGGCCGACCTTGGTCGGCGCTTCTGTGCCAACCAAGGTTGGCACCTGCCGGATCGCAAGGTTGGCATGCCGGATCTTGCGCTTGGCGTTTACCGGAAAACAGAAAAGGGCGCCCGTGGGCGCCCTTTTCGTTGCCGCCGTGGGCGCTTCTCAGCGCTCCAGCAGCTTCAGCTTGTCCGGCTTGCCGTCCCATTCGCCGGCATCGGCGGGCGGGTCCTTGCGCACGGTCAGCACCGGCCACTCCTTCGCCAGCTCGGCGTTGAGGGCCACGAAACTTTCCTGGCCGGCAGGAACATCGTCCTCCGGGAAGATCGCGTTGACCGGGCATTCCGGTTCGCAGAGGGTGCAGTCGATGCACTCATCCGGGTCGATCACCAGGAAGTTGGGGCCTTCGTGGAAGCAATCCACGGGGCACACTTCCACGCAATCGGTGTGTTTGCACTTGATGCAGTTTTCGGTGACGACAAAGGGCATGGGCTGGGGGTGGATCGATTCCTGAACCCGCCAATTCTAGAACAGGTTGGCCCCCGGTGTCGGTGCGGGGCGGAAATCGGGCGTCTGGCAGGCGCGGCCGTGGCGGTCATTGGCGGCAGGGCGAGGCCTGTGCGACGCTGCGGGTCAGCCGGCTGCGTCGGATGGCCGGACCCCTTCCCAGCAGGATCGCCCATGTCCCCAGCCCAGTCCAACATCGCCTCCCATGGCGGTGAGAACACTGCATTCATCGTCCTGATCAGCTGCGTGGCCACTCTGGGTGGATTCCTGTTCGGCTTCGACAGTGGTGTCATCAATGGCACGGTCGATGGCCTGCGCCAGGCCTTCAACTCCAGCGAGGCGGCGCTCGGTTTCGAAGTCGCCTCGATGCTGCTGGGCTGCGCGATCGGTGCCTTCCTGGCCGGCTGGCTGGGAGATCGCCTGGGCCGTCGTGGCGTGCTGATCGCCTCGGCGCTGATGTTCCTGGTTTCGGCGCTGGGTGCCGGTGCCGCACACGCCTCCTGGTTGTTCATTGCCGCACGCGTGCTCGGCGGCTTCGCGGTGGGCGCGGCCAGTGTGATGTCGCCGGCCTACATTGCCGAGGTGGCTTCGGCGCGCTATCGCGGGCGTTTGGCCACGGTGCAGCAGATGGCGATCATCTGCGGCCTGTTCGCCGCCTTCCTCAGCAATTACCTGCTGGCCCGTGCCGCTGGGGCGTCGACCGAGCCGCTATGGCTGGGCCATGAGGCCTGGCGCTGGATGTTCTGGATGCAGGCGCTGCCGTCGGGGCTGTTCCTGCTGTTGTTGCTGGTGATTCCGGAAAGCCCGCGCTTTCTGGTCGTGAAAGGGCGTCAGCAGCAGGCGAGGGCGGTACTGTCGCGGCTGTACGGCGAGGCCGCTGCGGCGGCCAAGCAGGCCGAGATCGAAGCCAGCCTGGCGCAGGACCAGCACAAGCCGCGCTTTGCCGACCTGCGCGACACGGTCAGCGGCAAGCTGCGCCCGATCCTCTGGGTGGGCATCGGCCTGGCCATGTTCCAGCAGCTGGTCGGCATCAACGTGGTGTTCTACTACGGCGCGGTGCTGTGGCAGGCGGTGGGCTTCTCGGAAAGCGATGCGCTGCTGATCAACGTGCTGTCCGGCGCGCTGAGCATCGGCGCCTGTCTGCTGACGGTGCTGTTGATCGACCGCATCGGGCGCAAGCCGCTGCTGTGGATCGGTTCGGTCGGCATGTCGGTGGCGCTGGTGCTGATGGTGGTTGCCTTCGCCAGTGGCAGCCTGGCCGACGGTCGCCTGCAGTTGTCCGACGGCATGGGCCGACTGGCGCTGGTGGCAGCCAACGTCTACGTGGTGTTCTTCAACATGTCCTGGGGCCCGGTGATGTGGGTGATGCTGGGCGAGATGTTCCCCAATCAGATCCGTGGCCCGGCGCTGGCGGTGGCCGGCGCCGCGCAATGGACCTCGAACTTCGCGATCACCGTGACCTTCCCGATGCTGCTGGCCGGCATCGGCCTGGCCGGCGCCTACGGCATCTATACGGTGGCGGCCATCCTCTCGATCTTCTTCGTGGTCCGCTACGTGCGCGAGACCAAGGGCAAGGAGCTGGAGCAGATGGAAGGCTGACGGCGACTGGCTTCGGTTGCATTCCGTTGGCGCCTGCCTGTCCAGAGTGTGAGGGGGCAGGCCGCCCTCTCCAGGACACGCAAAAGCCCATCCATGGTGCTCGATGGCGCCATCCATGGCGCCAACGGTCCTGGAGAGGGCGGCCCGCGCCCTCCTGACAGTTTCATGGTGCGTGCGGATGCGGCGAAGCGCTGGTCGGTTGTTGCCGCAGCTCGCGGGAAACCGTCCAGAGTCGGTGGGGTCACCCAGGGCAGGACCGTTGGCGCCAAGGATGGCGCCATCGAGCCCCCATGGATGGGTTCACGGCGTGTCCTGCCCTGGGTGACCCCACCGGCTCAAGCCGATTGCAGGCAGGCGCCAAAGCGACCAAGCCGATCGATGCCATTGCAAACCCCGGAAAACAGAAAAGCCCGCACAAGGCGGGCTTTTTCGGTTCCTGCTGCGGCGACTGGCGCTCCCTAGGGGACTCGAACCCCTGTTTTAGCCTTGAGAGGGCCACGTCCTAACCACTAGACGAAGGGAGCGTAACTGTGTCGCTGCCGAGGCAGGAGCGCTAGTATATGCACCTCGATGCCATTGGGCAATCCCGAAACTTCAACCGGAAGCGCCAACATCATTTCCTCTGCTACATCACCGTTCAGCCTGCGCGTCATCCCGCGCGACCAGCACACGATCTCCCGCAAGGACATCAGCCCGAACGCCCTGCGCGTGCTTTATCGCCTGCGCGATGCCGGCTTCGGCGCCTACCTTGTCGGCGGCGCGGTGCGCGATCTGCTGGTCAATGGCCAACCCAAGGATTTCGACGTGGCCACCGATGCCACGCCCGAACAGGTCAAGCAGCTGTTCCGCAACTGCCGCCTGATCGGTCGTCGGTTCCGCCTCGCCCACGTCGTGTTCGGCCGCGAGATCATCGAAGTCGCCACCTTCCGTGCCAACAGCGATGACGGCAGCGGCGACCGCGAGATGGAAAACGGCATGCTCGTGCGCGACAACGTGTACGGCACCATCGAAGACGACGCCATCCGCCGCGACTTCACCTGCAACGCCCTGTACTACGCCATCGAGGACTTCTCGGTGCGTGATTACACCGGCGGCTTCGAAGACGTCCAGGCGCGCCTGATGAAACTGATCGGCGACCCCGAGCAGCGTTATCGCGAAGACCCGGTGCGCATGCTGCGTGCGGTGCGCCTGGCGGCCAAGCTCGGCTTCCAGATCGAAGAGGGCACCGCCGCGCCGATCCCGCACCTGGCTGGCCTGCTCAACGAAGCCGCACCGGCACGCTTGTTCGAGGAGGTGCTCAAGCTGTTCCTGTCCGGGCACGGCGTGGCCAGCTTCGAAGGCCTTGAGCGTTACGGCCTGCTCGACGTGCTGTTCCCGGAAAGCGCCAAGGCATTGAAGTCCAACCGCACCGGTGCGCTGCGCCGCATGCTGGTCGAGGGCCTGGCCAACACCGATGCGCGCGTGGCCAACGACGAGCCGGTCTCGCCGGCGTTCCTGTTCGCGCTGCTGCTGTGGCCGGCGTTCTGCCGCGCGCAGGCGACCCTGCTCAAGCAGGGCGTGGCACCGGAGGAGGCACAGCGCCGTGCTGCCGACCGTGTGACCGTGCAGCAGCTGAGCACCATCGCATTGCCGCGCCGCTTTTCGCTGCCGATGCAGGAAATCTGGCTGCTGCAGTCGCGCTTCAGTTCGCGCCAGCGCAAGCGCGTGTTCCGTACCCTGACCCACCCGCGCTTCCGCGCCGCGTTCGATTTCCTCAGCCTGCGCCAGGTCGCTTCGTCCGAGCATGCAGTGGATGTCGAGTTCTGGCGCGAAGCACAGGCGCAGTCCGGTCGCGAGCTGGAGTCGTCGCTGGATGCGATGCACAGTGAAGACGGCGATGACGAGAGCGGGGCACCGCGAAAGCGCCGCCGTCGGCGTCGACGTCCCGGTGCTGCTGCGGCGGGCGAGTAAGCGATGACCCTGGCCTGGATCGGCCTCGGCGCCAACCTTGGCGACGCGGCCGCGACCGTGGGCGCGGCGATTGCCGCGCTGGACGGCCTGCCAGGAACGCGCCTGCGACAGGCCTCGCGGCTCTATGCAACCCCGGCCTGGGGCAATGAAGACCAGCCGCCGTTCGTCAACGCGGTGGCCTCGGTCGAAACCACATTGCCGGCCGATGAGCTGCTGCAGGCGATGCTGGCGCTGGAGCGGGGCTTTGGCCGCGTGCGCGATCCGGCGGTGCACTGGGGGCCGCGCGCACTGGACCTGGACCTGCTGCTGTATGGCGCGCAGGTGCTCGACCATCCCGGCCTGCAGGTACCGCATCCCTACATGCACGAGCGTGCCTTCGTGCTGGTGCCGCTGGCCGAAATCGCGCCGGATCTGGCCATTCCCGGCCATGGCCGCGTGCAGGATGCAGTGATGCGGGTGGATGCCTGCGGGATCGCGCCGATAGGGTGATAATGCCCGGGTTATCTCCCCCGGTTATCAGCACATGAGCACCCACGCAGACAGCAAGCCCTGGACCGTTCCCGCCCTGGCCGAGGCCAAGCGCAATGGCCGGAAGCTGGTCATGTTGACCGCCTACGACGCCGGCTTTGCCCGTACCTTCGATGCCAATGGCGTCGACCTGATCCTGATCGGCGATTCGCTGGGCATGGTCGTGCAGGGCCATGATTCGACCCTGCCGGTGACCGTGGCCGACATGGTCTACCACACCCGCGCCGTGGCCCGCGTGCTGCAGCGTGCGCTGCTGGTGGCCGACCTGCCGTTCGGTGCCGATGCCACCCCGGAACGCGCGCTGGATGCATCGCTGCAGCTGCTGCAGGCCGGTGCCGAGATGGTCAAGATCGAAGGTGCCGGCTTCAAGGTCGACATCATCCGTTACCTGGTCGAGCGTGAGATTCCGGTCTGCGCTCACCTGGGCCTGACCCCGCAGTCGGTGCTGCGCCTGGGCGGCTTCAAGATCCAGGGCCGTGGCGATGCCGCGCGCCAGCTGGTGGAAGATGCCAGGGCCGTGGCCGCTGCCGGCGCCAGCATCATGGTGCTCGAATGCGTGCCGACCCCGGTCGCCGCCGAAGTGACCGCGGCGGTGGATGTTCCGACCATCGGCATCGGTGCCGGCCCGCAGTGCGACGGCCAGGTGCTGGTGCTGCACGATTTCCTCGGCCTGGACAGTGGCCATCGCCGTCCCAAGTTCGTCAAGGATTTCCTTGCCGAAGGCGGTTCGGTGGCCGGTGCCACCCGCGCCTATGCCGACGCCGTGCGCGACGGCAGCTTCCCCGACGAACAGCACGCCTACGCCCAATGATCCAGACCTTCAACGAGCTCGGCGCGCTGCGCGAGCAGATCGCCCAGTGGAAGCGCGAGGGCCTGCGCGTGGCGCTGGTGCCGACCATGGGCAACCTGCATGGTGGCCACCATTCGCTGGTGACCCTGGCCCGCCAGTACGCCGACAAGGTGGTGACGAGTATCTTCGTCAACCCGACCCAGTTCGGGCCGAACGAGGACTTCAGCCGTTATCCGCGCACGCCCGAGGCTGACGTGGCCGGGCTGGAGCAGGCCGGCTGCGATGCGGTGTGGCTGCCCAGCGTCGAGGCGATGTATCCGCTGGGCGTGGACAAGACCACGCAGATGCACGCGCCGGGTGTCAGTGAAGTGCTGGAAGGCGCCAGCCGCCCGGGCCACTTCGACGGCGTGTGCACGGTGGTGGCGCGCCTGTT
Source organism: Stenotrophomonas sp. GD03819 (assembly GCF_029841665.1). NCBI lineage: Bacteria > Pseudomonadati > Pseudomonadota > Gammaproteobacteria > Lysobacterales > Lysobacteraceae > Stenotrophomonas > Stenotrophomonas sp. GD03819. The sequence continues at coordinate 26,838 of NZ_JAOCEW010000042.1, read as the reverse complement.
CCTGCAGGTGCAGCCGGATGTGGCCGTGTTCGGCCGCAAGGATTACCAGCAGCTGGCCGTGATCAGGCAGATGGTGGCCGAGCTGTCGTTCCCGATCCAGATTGTCGGTGCCGAGATCGTGCGCGACGAGGATGGCCTGGCCAAGAGTTCGCGCAACCAGTACCTCAACGCCGAACAGCGACCGGTTGCGACGACCATTCACCGCACGCTGCTGGGCATGCGCGAAGGCTACGTGGCCGGGCACACGCGGGTGCAGATCGAGGCCGACGCCACGGCGGCGCTGCAGGCGGCCGGTTTCCAGGTCGACTACGCCGTGCTGCGCACGCCCGAGCTGGCCGAGCCGACCTTCGACGGCGGCGGCCGCGTGGCGCTGATCGCCGCGCGCCTGGGCACGACGCGCCTGATCGACAACCTGGAGTTCTGAGCCGCACGCGGCTTGGGGGCGCCCGCAACGGGCGCCTCTGCACTTCCCACGGACGGGAGACCGGAAATGAAAGCGCCCAGCACTGATACCGGCCGCCTCGCCCAAGCCTCGATCCTGGCGGTGCTGGCGGCAGGCATGTTGCCGGCCCAGCTGTTTGGCGGCCTGTTGTTCGCGCTCGAATTCAGGCGTACGCCGATGCCTGCGCTCACCGGTGGTGGGCTGATGTTCGTACTGGCCGTCTGCAATGCCATCGCGGTGTTGCTGCCGATGGCGCTGATCCTGCAGTCTCAGCAGCGCCTGCGCCGGGCCGGCTTCGTGCTGGTCGGCTTCGGGCTGGGCGCGCTGGCCATGGCCACCTGCGCCTGGCCGGGAGAAAACCAGGGGCCCTGGCTGCAGCGCCTGCGCTACGTCGATACCTTCGATGTGATCAGCTATGCCTTGCAGGTGCTGGCCGCGGGAGGCTTCGGGCTGGTCGCCGGGCTGGCCTTCCATACGGTGTTCCGGCTGTCTCTGGAAGGCAGTTCCGGGCACGCAGCGCCGCCGCCGCCGGGGGAGGGCACCTGAACAGCCTTCAGCGTCCTGCTGCAGCCCCCTGACGATGGTCAAGCGGGTGCTAGAATCCGCTCTTTCCTTTGCCGTTGCAGCGCCCCCATGCACCTGTCCCTGCTCAAGACCAAGATCCACCGCGCCACCGTCACCCATTCCGAGCTGAACTACGAAGGCTCGATCGCCATCGATGACAACCTGCTGGCTGCCACCGGCATCCGCGAGTTCGAACAGGTGCACATCTGGGACGTGACCAACGGTGCGCGCTTCTCGACCTATGCCATCCGCGCCGAAGCCGGCAGCGGCGTTGTCTCGCTCAACGGTGGCGCCGCGCGCCACGTGCAGGTCGGTGACATCATCATCATCGCCGCGTTCGCCAGCATGACCGAGCAGGAAGCTGACAGCTTCAAGCCGAAGCTGGTGTACGTTGATGGCAAGAACCAGATCACCCACACCAACGACACGATCCCGACCCAGGCCGCATGACAACGAACAACGGATTCGACTCGCTGCATTCCCATGCCCAGCGCCTGAAGGGCGCAAGCATCCCCAGCCTGCTCGCCGCCGAACCCGGCCGCGTGCAGGATCTGGCGCTGCGGGTCGGTCCGTTGTACGTCAACTTCGCCCGGCAGAAATACGATGCCGCGGCGCTGCAGGCATTGCTGGCTTTGGCCGCCGAGCGTGATGTCGGCGGTGCCATCACCCGCCTGTTCCGTGGCGAGCAGGTCAATCTGACCGAAGGTCGCGCCGCGCTGCACACCGCGCTGCGTGGCGATGTGGTCGATGCGCCGGTGGCAGCCGAGGCCTATGCCACCGCGCGCACGATCCGCCAGCGCATGGGCGTGCTGGTGCGCGCGCTGGAAGACAGCGGCGTCACCGACGTGGTCAGCGTCGGCATCGGCGGTTCCGATCTCGGTCCGCGCCTGGTCGCCGATGCGCTGCGCCCGGTCAGCGGTGCGCGACTGCGCGTGCATTTCGTGTCGAACGTGGACGGCGCCGCCATGCAGCGCACGCTGGCTACGCTGGATCCGGCGAAGACCGCCGGCATCCTGATCTCCAAGACCTTCGGCACGCAGGAAACCCTGCTCAACGGCCAGATCCTGCACGACTGGCTGGGGGGCAGCGAGCGCCTGTATGCAGTCAGTGCCAATCCGGAACGTGCCGCCAAGTCCTTCGCCATCGCCGCCGATCGCGTGCTGCCGATGTGGGACTGGGTGGGTGGCCGTTATTCACTGTGGTCGGCGGTCGGTTTCCCGATCGCGCTGGCGATCGGCTTCGAGCGCTTTGAACAGTTGCTGGAAGGCGCGGCGCAGATGGATGCACATGCGCTGGATGCACCGCTGGAGCGCAACCTGCCGGTGCTGCACGGCCTGACCGACATCTGGAACCGCAACCTGCTGGGCCATGCCACGCACGCGGTGATGACCTACGACCAGCGCCTGGCGCTGCTGCCGGCCTACCTGCAGCAGCTGGTGATGGAAAGCCTGGGCAAGCGCGTGCAGCGTGACGGCCAACCTGTCACCACCGACACCGTGCCGGTGTGGTGGGGCGGGGCGGGCACCGATGTGCAGCACAGCTTCTTCCAGGCGCTGCACCAGGGCACCAGCATCGTTCCGGCAGATTTCATCGGCTGCGTGCACAACGACGATCCCTACACGATCAATCATCAGGCCTTGCTGGCCAATCTGCTGGCGCAGACCGAAGCACTGGCCAATGGCCAGAGCAGCGACGACCCGCACCGTGATTACCCGGGCGGCCGCCCGAGCACGCTGATCCTGCTCGACGCGCTGACCCCGCAGGCGCTGGGCGCACTGATCGCCATGTACGAACACGCTGTGTACGTGCAGTCGGTGATCTGGAACATCAATGCCTTCGACCAGTTCGGTGTCGAGCTTGGCAAGCAGCTGGCCAGTGGCCTGTTGCCGGCGCTGCAGGGTGAGGATGTGGCGATTGCCGATCCGATGACCCGCGAGATCCTGGCGCAGCTGAAGGGCTGACCCGGCCTGCGGATGTGCCGGCGCCGGCCGGCCATCCCATGCCTCTCCGGTTGCCTTCGATCCGGTCGCGCATGAGTGTCTGCGCGGCCACTCATTCCGTCCTGTTTCCGTGCTGCACATGCCGCGAATCCGCGTGCCTGCCGCAGCGCAGCTTGACTGCGCATCGCGTGCCAATGCAGTGTGCACGGGCGGCTGTACCTGTCATCCAGTATCGCTCGCAGCATGAAGTTGATGCCAGGGACTGGCCGTATCCGAAGGGACGTGGAATCGATCCATGTCCTCAACGCCTCATGTTGTGAATGACAGGAGATTGCGAATGGATCTGAATGACGATGTTGTGTCCGGCTGGCTCAACGGCGCGGACGATGTGGATGGATGCGCCAACCCTGCGGGTTCGCTGTTCATCTATGGCGCTGGGGCCACCGAGTCCGCGCTCACGTCGGCCTCCGACACCCTGATCACGGGTGGCGGTACCGAATGCACCACCACGATGTCGGTGGTCAATCACTGCCTGTGCTGTTGATGTAGCCCGAGCCGGCACGCAGCGGCTTGCGCTGCGTGCCGGCGACTGGAACAGACTCTGGACACTTTGCAGGGGGCGTAATGACCGCTTCTCCGGCTGCGGCCGCGTTTGCGCGCATCACCGAACATTTCCTTGCCGAGGCGCGCGCCGCGTTGGCGACTGGCCTGCATGACCCCGCCATCGATCTGCGGCCGGACGAGCGCGCGCTCCTGCATGAGCAGGGCGATGCGGCGCTGCGTGAACATGCCCAGCTCAAGCTCAACCGCGTGCTGTTGCTGGAACTGCATGCGGCCGCGCGCGGTGGTGACATCGGCCCGCTTGAGGGCGCCGGTGCGCTGGACGAATTCGTGGCCCTAGCCACCAGCGAGGGCTTCCATGAGCATCTGCAGCGACGCTACCCGGTGCTGCTGCCGCGGCTGTCGCGCATGCTCGAAGGACAATGTGCGGCCGTGGTGGAGCTGGCCGCGCGCATCGGCCGTGATCGTGCGCTGCTGACGGACCTGCTCGGCAGTCCGGCAGGATCGCTGCGTGCGGTGTCGCTGGGGCGCGGTGACCTGCACGGTGGCGGACGGACCGTGGCGCGGTTGCAGTTCGACGGCGGTACGCTGATGTACAAGCCGCGCTCGCTGCGTATCGATGCCACGCTTGATGGCCTGCTTGCCGCCGTCTTCGGCGAGGGCCCTGGCCGGGTACGCGTGCCGCACGTGGTGGATCGTGGCAGCCACGGCTGGGCCGCATTTGCCGCGCACCGCTATTGTTCCGGTGACGAGGAGCTGCGGGCCTATTACCGCGGTCTCGGCCACTGGCTGGCCATCCTGCGCCTGGTGGGCGGGACCGACATCCACCTGGAGAACCTGATCGCGGTCGGGCCGGTGCCGGTGGTGGTCGACGCCGAAAGCGTGTTCTCGCAGGTCATCGACGTCGAACCCTCCGGTCTGGGCGATGCCTACGACACAGCCGTCAAGCTGATGCGCAATTCGGTGCTGCGGACCGGTATCGTGCCGTTCCGCACCACCGGCCTCGGCATGGAAGGCGTGGACCTGTCCGCCGCCGGCGCACTGCCGGGCGAGCAGCCGCGCGTGCAGGTGCCGGTGATCATCGAAGACGGGACGGCGCCGGCGCGGCTGGGCCTGGTCGAGGCAGAGGTCGCCATCGCACAGAACCATCCAAGCCCGCAGCCGGATGTTTCGTTGTACTGGGACCACATCAGCGAGGGCTTCATCGACGCCAGTGGACGCCTGCGCGCGCTCGATGCCAAGGGCGAACTGATGCCACTCCTGGCGGCTTTCGAAGGCTGCCAGGTGCGCGACGTGCGGCGGCCGACAATGGCCTACGCAGAGCTCGGACGGATGCTCTGGCATCCAGCCTCGCTGCACAACGAAGCCCAGGCGGTTGAACGCGCGATCGATCTGCTGGTGCGCAATGCAGCGGTGTCACCGGCTGCGCCATCGGACCTGGACACCGTCCGTAGCGAAGTGGATGACCTGCGCCACGGTGACATTCCGATCTTCACTTCGCAGCTGGACGCAGCGCGCATCCGCTCCATCGCCGACAACTGGCGTGCGATGCGCATCGACCTGGAAGACGTGACCATCCGCAGCACGCTGGTGGCCACCGACCTGAACCAGCATGCGCTGGCCCGCGCCGAGGCTCGATCCGGCTACAGCTATGCCGCACAGCATCCGCGTGCGGACGACCTGGACGCGCGCCGTCGTGCGCTGGCCGCGCGCGCGGTGGAGAGCCTGCTGCGGCTGGCGGTGCATGGTGAGGACGGTTCGATGACCTGGATCACCCCCGAGGTGACCCGTACCGGATGGACCGTCCAGCCGGTGCAGCCCGACCTGTATTTCGGGCTGGGAGGTATTGCATTCGCATTGGCGGCTTACCACCGGGAAGTGGAGCAGGGGCGTGCCGACCCGGTAGCGGGGCTGGGCCCGGCCATCGATGGCGCCCTTGCGGTATTCCAGACCATGTGTGAGCAGCACCCCGCCGAGATCGATGGTGGATTCGTCGGAACCGGTTCACAGATATGGACATTGCTGGCATTGCACGACCTGTTGCAGCGACCGGCGTTGCTGGTGCTGGCGGAACGTTGTGCGGAAGCCGCAGAGCGTCGCGGCTTCCAGGAGGCGACAAAGTTCGAACTGATCGATGGCGTGTCCGGCATGATCCTGCCGTTGCTGTCGCTGGCCGCGGCTACCGGGAACGCACGCTGGCTGGAGCTGGCCGCCGCAGCGGGGCGTCGCATGCAGGAAGCGGCGATCGTCGATGCCGACGGCGCACGCTGGCCGACGCCACAGTTCCGAGAGCCGATCGGTGGCTTCGGCCACGGTGCGATGGGCATGGGCTGGGCGCTGGCACGGCTGGCGCGTTCGGATGCCGGCAGCGTGCCTGAGCGAGCGGCCTGGCGGCAGTTGGCTGAAGGAGCGTTTGCGTTCCAGGCGGCGCTGTTCGAACCGCATACCGGGCACTGGCGTGACATCCACCTGCAGGATGGGCAGAAGAACTTCCCGACCTGGTGCCATGGCAGCGTTGGTATCGGTCTGGCGGCGGCGGATCTGTATGCCCGCACCGGCGATCCCGCGCAGTTGCGTGACATGCGGCGGGCTGTGGCCGACGCGCGCGGCAAATGGGGGTTCAGCCACACCCTGTGCCACGGCGATGTGTCCACCCGGGAGCTGCTGGTGCTGGCGGCTGCGCTGGATCCGGAGGGATGTCCCTATCCGCAGGATGAGGCGGCCATCGAGATCGTTTCTTCAATCGAGGAGCACCAGGGCATGGTCGGCGGACTGACCCGCGCGGCCTTCACTCCGGGCCTGATGATCGGCCTGGCAGGTGCGATCTATGGTTTCCTGCGCATGCATCCGGCCTGCGCGCTGCCGTCGCCGTTGCTGCAGGAGACGACAGTGGCCCGGGTCGATGCACCGGCATCGCGTTCCAGTACCGCGCAGGACCGAGCGGTGCTGGCCGAGGTCTGAGCCGGGCGGGGCCGGCCGCGATCAACGGCTGGGATCGCGTTCCGGGCTCGGTCGCTTGGCCAGCTTGCGCTGCAGCGAACGCCGGTGCATGCCGAGCAGGCGCGCGGCCGCCGATACGTTGCCGCCGGTCTCATGCATCGCCTGCTGGATGTGCTCCCACTGCAGGCGGCTGATCGGCGTCATCGCGTCCGGCACTTCCATTTCGCCATCGTCGGCCGGGCCGTCATCTTCCTCACCGAGGGCGCGCAGGATCATCGGCACCGTGGCCGGCTTCGGCAGATAGTCATCGGCCCCGAGCTTGATCGCTTCGACCGCCGTGGCGATGCTGGCGTAGCCGGTCACCAGCAGGATCCGCATGTCCGCGCGCAGGGCGCGCAACGGCTGGATCAGCGCCAGGCCGGAGTCGCTGCCCAGCTTCAGGTCGATCAACGCGAAGGCGGGCGGATGCTGGCGGGCCAACGCCAGTGCGCTGGCGGCATCCTGCGCGGTCTGCGTTTCCAGCCCCTTGCGGGCCAGGCTGCGCTGCAGCGTGCGCAGGTACAGTTCGTCGTCGTCGACCAGCAGGCCGAGGGTTGAGGCGCTCATGGGGTTTCCTCGCGTAGGGCCAGCGGCAGGCGGAAGCCGACGCGGCTGCCGGCCCCTTGGGCCGGGCGCATCCACATCTCGCCGTCGAGGCGTTCGATGGTGGCATGGGACAGGGCCAGGCCGACCCCCATGCCTTCACTCTTGCTGCTGCCGAACAGCTTGCCCGGCAGCACCGCGGCGCGCGCGTTGAAGCCGTGGCCGTAGTCGCGCACCTCGCCGATCAGATCGTTGCCTTCGATGCGCAGGTCCAGGTCCACGCGCGGCCGGCCGGCCTGTTCGCCGGCATCGGCGGCATTGTTGAGCAGGACCATCAGCAGATGGCCCACGCCGGGATCCAGCGGCAGCCGCAGCGGTGCATCGTCGTTGCGGTGCAGATCGATGGTCGGACGCACCAGTCGCCACTGTTCCAGCACCTGCTGGGCCGTGGATACCGCCCGGCCCGGGCCGTCCGCCGAGGCCGGTGCGGCCAGCGCCAGCACACGCTCGCGGCACTGCACCAGCAGCTCGCGCAGGGTTTCCATGTCCTCGCGCACTTCCGGCTCTTCACTGCGCTCGGCCACGTCGTCGGCGAGCAGGGTCATGGTGGCCAGCGGTGTATTCAGTTCGTGCGCCACCGACGCGGCATGGGTCGCCAGGGCAACGATGCCCTCGTTGCGGGCGAAGCGTTCGCGCAGCGCCGACAGTTCCAGTTCGCGCTGGCGCAGCGCCAGTGCCAGGCGGGTGGAGAAGGCCAGCACCACTGCGGCGGAAATCAGGAAATTGGCGACCACGCCCCAGCGGTTGAGGTCCTGCGCACGGAAATAGCCATCCGGCAGCGATTGGCCGAAGATGCCGCTGGCGGCGTAGCCGAGCAGGCAGGCCAGCGCGACCGCCAGCGCCCAGCGCAGGGGCAGGGCGAAGGCGGCCAGTGCGATCAGGATCAGGAACAGTGAACTGAACGGGTTGGCCATGCCACCGCTCCAGCCCACCATCCAGGTCAGGATGATTACGTCCACCAGGATGTGGCCGAATGCGGTCAGCGGCGCGGTGTCGGCCGCTTCCGGGCGCAGCTGGGTATAGACGTTGAACAGGGTCAGCACGGCCACGCCGGCCCACAGCGGCAGCTGCGGCAACGGCAGGCCCAGCACCCAGGTGGCGACCAGGATGGTGGCCGCCTGGCCACCTACGGCAAGCCAGCGCAGGCTGCATAGGGTTCGGAGAAACGGGGCGTCGGGACCGGTCATTCACGCTCATCCTATGCGTTCACGCGTGACCGTGCCTGCGACAATCGGCCGCAGCCGTGCCGCCGGCTGAATGCGAGTCACCCGGAATGCGGGAGCGGGCGGTAGAATGCGCCCATGCACGACGCCGTCACCCGCCCGACTCCCCCCTCCGATGCCACCTCCTGGCCCCGCCGCCAGACCCATGCCGTGCAGATCGGCGGGGTCACCGTAGGTGGAGGCAAGCCGGTGGTGGTGCAGTCGATGACCAACACCGACACGTCCGACGTGGCCTCCAGCGTGAAGCAGGTGGCCGAGCTGTGGCGTGCCGGTTCGGAAATGGTGCGTTTGACCGTCAACACCGTTGAAGCCGCTGCGGCGATCCCGCGCATCGTCGACAAGCTGGCGATGATGGGCATCGACGTGCCGCTGATCGGTGACTTCCATTACAACGGCCACCAGTTGCTGACCGCCGAACCGGCGTGTGCCGAAGCGCTGGCCAAGTACCGCATCAACCCGGGCAACGTCGGCTTCGGCAAGAAAAAGGACCTGCAGTTCGCCCAGCTGATCGAGTTCGCGATCCGCTACAACAAGCCGGTGCGCATCGGCGCCAACTGGGGCTCGCTGGACCAGGCCCTGGCGGCGAAGCTGATGGACGAGAACAACCTGCGCGAACAGCCCTGGGACGCCGGTCGCGTGCTGCGCGAGGCGCTGATCCGCTCGGCGCTGGATTCGGCCGAGCAGGCAGTGGAACTTGGCCTGCCGCGCGACCGCATCGTGCTGTCGGCCAAGGTCAGCGGCGTGCAGGAACTGATCGCGGTGTATCGCGACCTGGCCCAGCGCTCGGACTTCGCCCTGCACCTGGGCCTGACCGAGGCCGGCATCGGCAGCAAGGGCATCGTCGCCTCGTCCGCGGCGCTGAGCGTGCTGCTGCAGGAAGGCATCGGAGACACCATCCGCATCTCGCTGACCCCGGAACCGGGCCAGTCGCGCACGCAGGAAGTGATCGTCGCCCAGGAACTGCTGCAGACCACCGGCCAGCGTGCCTTCACGCCGCTGGTCACGGCCTGCCCGGGCTGCGGCCGCACCACCTCCGAGTTCTTCCAGGAGCTGGCCAAGGTGGTGCAGAACCACGTGCGCGAGAAGATGCCGCTGTGGAAGATCCACCACCCGGGGGCGGAGAACATGACCCTGGCGGTGATGGGCTGCATCGTCAACGGGCCGGGTGAGTCGCGCCATGCCAACATCGGCATCTCGCTGCCGGGCACGGGTGAAACGCCTGCAGCGCCGGTGTTCGTCGATGGCGAGAAGAAGGTGACCCTGCGTGGCGACAACATCGCCCAGGAGTTCGTCGCCCTGATCGACGATTACGTCGAACACAAGTATGTCCGAAGCGCCGGATAAGCCTGCGATCCTCGCTGCACCGGAGTCCGCCTCCGGCTTCCGCCACTGGATGGCGCGCAACGCCTGGCGCCTGGTCCTGCTGTTCGGCGGTGTGTTGCTGCCGCTGGCCGGCTTCGTCGCCCTGGCTGACGAGGTGCACGAGTTTGAATCGTTCCATTTCGACGCGCCGCTGCTGTGGCAGATGCATGGCCTGCATTCGCCGCTGCTGGACCGCTTCTTCGTGCTCATCTCCAAACTGGGCTACGAATGGTTCCTGATCCCGGCCGACGTGCTGATCATCGGCGCGCTCCTGGGCTACCGGCGTTGGCGCGAGGCCACCTTCGTGGCGGTCAGCTTCGTCGGCTCGGCGCTGCTGAACATGGGCAGCAAGCACTTCTTCCAGCGCCAGCGCCCCAGCCTGTGGGAATCGATCGCGCCGGAATCGACGTTCAGCTTCCCCAGCGGCCACGCGATGGGCTCGATGACCCTGGCGGTGACCCTGGTACTGCTGGCCTGGAACACCCGCTGGCGCTGGCCGGTGCTGCTGCTGGCGCCGGCATTCAGCCTGCTGGTCAGCGTGTCCCGGGTCTATCTGGGAGTGCATTACCCCTCCGATATCCTGGCCGGATGGTGTGCCGCGCTGGTTTGGGTGGTAGGGTGCTATCTGGTCATGTTCAGTCGCCGGCACCCTTGGCGACGTCACGGCCCGCCGCCAGCGAAGGCCAGCGAAGCATCATCACAGGGGGATTGACGTGGATGGCCCTTGAGGGACGTCTACGTGATAGATCAGTTGTTTCGTTGCAGCAGGTTCTGCAAGACAGGGGGCAAGCACAACGCGCGGTACTGTGATGCGCAGGGCAGATTGCCGGGGTCGCATTCCGAACGCGCTTGCAGGGGTATCGGCACCCCACCTAGCTTGACCTGCAATGGCCGCATTCGAAGAGGTACGTGAATGACGATTCGAGTCTACCTGGTGGATGACCACGCACTGGTCCGCACCGGTATGAAGATGATTCTGTCGGGGGAAACCGACATCGAGGTGGTGGGCGAAGCCGAGACCGGCGAGGACGCGCTGCGCGAGGTCCGCCAGCTGCTGCCGGACGTAGTGCTGTGCGACCTGCATCTGCCGGGTGTGAGCGGCATGGAAGTGACTGAGCGCATCGTGCGCAGCCACCGCAATACCCGCGTGGTGATCGTGTCGGTGCTGGAAGATGGCCCGCTGCCGAAGCGGCTGCTCGAAGCTGGTGCTGCCGGCTACATCGGCAAGGGCTGCGATGCGCAGGAACTGCTGCGCGCGGTGCGCGACGTGGCCGGTGGCCGTCGCTACCTGGGTACCAGCATCGCGCAGAACCTGGCGCTATCGACGGTGGAAGGCAACGGTTCGCCGTTCGACAGCCTGTCGCCGCGCGAGCTGGAAGTGGCGTTGCTGCTGACCCAGGGCCTGCGCCAGGAAGACATCGCCCGCCGTCTGAGCCTGAGCGCGAAGACGGTGAACACGCATAAGGCGCGGTTGTTCGAGAAGATGGGGATCCACGACAACATCGCGTTGGCGCGGATGGCCAGCCAATACGGGCGGGTGGATCCGGCACGGCCGCTGTAAGGGATTCGGCCTTCTGTAGAGCCGAGCCCATGCTCGGCTGCGCTTCATTCCGCTGGAGTGGAGCCGAGCGTGGGCTCGGCTCTACAGCTGCGTTCGGCTCAGTGGCCGCGAACGCGCTGGATGATCTTCGCGGCGTCAGCGGCGCTGGCGCGCACCTTGTCCCATTCGCCGCCGGCGATCCAGTTGCCCGGCACCATCCACGAACCACCAATGCAGACCACGTTCTTCTGTTCGAGGTACTCGGCGGCGGTGTTTTCGGTGATGCCGCCGGTCGGGCACAGCTTCAGGTCGGCGACCGGGCCGGCCAGGCCCTTGATCATCGCCAGGCCACCCACGGCCGTGGCCGGGAACAGCTTGCACACGCGGAAGCCGCGCGCATAGAGCGACAGAAGCTCGGTCGGCGTGGCCGCACCCGGCACCACCGGTAGCGGCGCAGCGGCCAATGCATCGGCCAGCGCCGGCGGCGTACCAGGCGTCACCAGGAAGTCCGCGCCCGCATCGATCGACTGCTGCATCTGCTCCACGGTCAGCACCGTGCCCGCGCCCACCACCACATCCGGCAGCTCGCGCTTGAGCATCGCCAGCGCTTCCATCGCCACCGGTGTCCGCAGCGTCAGCTCGATGGCCGGCAGGCCACCTTCCAGCAGCGCCGCACTGACCGCCCGCGCCTGGTCCAGCGTATGAATCGTCACCACCGGCAGGATGCCCGCCGCATGCAACAGCTCCGCCGCCTTCACCTGATGTTGTTCGATACCCATGCTTTTGCCCTTGCCTTTGCTCTTCTTGATTCAGTGGCCGCAGCGCAGATGACGCGCCGGGAATTGTCCAAGGGCAGTAGAGCGCCCTGGCCGGGACCGTGAGCGGCATGGATGCCGCGATCGAGCCCCCATGGATGGGTTTACGGCGTGTCCCGGCCAGGGCGCTCTACTGCCCAGGCCGGGAAGCCTGCCGCGGCTTTTCGCTTCAGGCGTCCTTCGCCTCATGCGGTGCCGCCGCCGCCGCGGCATCATGCCCCAGCTCGTACTCCGCGTCGTAATCCCACGGCCCACCATCGGCCGCCGCCGGCCCACACGAAATCGAAATCGCCCCCTGGTCGGCCGGCCCCACCATGCGACGGTTGATCGCAAACAGATTGCGGCCCAGGTCATGCGCGGCCGGCGCGGTGTTCGGCGCCAGCGGACGTGCTGCCCATTCCGCCGCATCCACCAGCACTTCCAGCGTGCCGGCCTCGCCATCCAGGCGGATCATGTCGCCTTCGCGCACTTTGGCCAGCGGGCCACCGCGCGCCGCTTCCGGCGTCACGTGGATCGCCGCCGGAATCTTGCCCGAGGCGCCGGACAGGCGGCCGTCGGTGACCAGTGCCACACGCCGGCCCTGGTTCTGCAGCAGGCCCAGCAGCGGCGCCAGCGAATGCAGTTCGGGCATGCCGTTCGCACGCGGGCCCTGGTATCGCACCACCGCCACAAAATCCTGCGGCAGCAGGCCACCGGCGTGCAGCTTGTTCAAAACCTGTGGTGCATCCACCACCACCGCCGGTGCTTCGATCGTGCGGTACTGCGGCTTCACCGCCGACAGCTTGATCAGCGACTTGCCCAGGTTGCCGCGCAGCAGGCGCAGGCCGCCCTGGTGTTCGAACGGGTTGTCGACACCGCGCACTACATCGTCATCGGCGCTGCGTTCCAGGCCCGGCAGATAGACCAGCTGGCCGTCGCGCAGCTGCGGCTCGCGCGCATAGTCGGCCATGCCGCCACGCGCGACGCTCACGAGGTCGCCGTGCATCAGGCCCGCCTTGATCAGCTCGCCGAACACGAACGCCGGGCCGCCGGCCGCAGCGAAGCGGTTCACGTCGGCGTCGCCGTTCGGATAGACGCGGGCCAGCAGCGGGATCAGCTGCGACAGCTCGTCGAAGTCGTCCCAGGTCAGCACGATGCCGGCGGCGCGTGCCACGGCGATCCAATGGATGGTGTGATTGGTCGACCCACCGGTTGCCATCAGCGCGATGACCGCGTTGATGATCGCGCGCTCGTCGATGATCCGGCCCAGCGGACGGAAGTCATCGCCCAGCGCGGTGATGTCCAGCGCACGTTCGGTGGCTTCGCGGGTCAGTGCATCACGCAGCGGCGTGCCCGGGTTGACGAACGACGCACCCGGCAGCTGCACGCCCATCGCTTCCAGCAGCACCTGGTTGGAATTGGCGGTGCCGTAGAAGGTGCAGGTGCCAGCGCCGTGGTACGACGCGGACTCGGCTTCCAGAAGCTCTTCGCGGGTAGCTTCGCCGGCGGCGTAGCGTTCGCGCACTTCGGCCTTCTGCTTGTTCGGAATGCCCGGGGTCATCGGGCCGGCCGGCACGAACACCGCCGGCAGGTGGCCGAAGGCCAGTGCACCGATCAGCAGGCCCGGCACGATCTTGTCGCACACACCGAGGTAGACGGTGGTGTCGAACATGTCGTGGCTGAGCCCGATGGCGGTCGCCTGTGCGATCACATCGCGCGAGAACAGCGACAGTTCCATGCCGCCTCGGCCCTGGGTGACGCCGTCGCACATCGCCGGCACGCCGCCGGCCACCTGTGCGGTGGCGCCCAGCTCGCGGGCGATCTCGCGGATCTGCTCGGGATAGGTCTCGAACGGCTGGTGCGCCGACAGCATGTCGTTGTAGGCGGTGATGATGCCCAGGTTCGGCGTCACGCCACCGCGCAGGCGGCTCTTGTCGGTGCCGCCACAGGCGGCGAATCCGTGGGCGAGGTTGCCGCAGCTCAGGCGGCTGCGGAACGGGCCATCACGCAGGGAGGCATCGATCGCGGCCAGATAGGCGGCACGCGAGGCGGCGCTGCGGCGGATGACACGCTCAGTGATGGCTTGCAGTTGCGGATGGAGGCTCATTGGCTACCGGCGTTCGTGGTGGCGAGAGGCAAGCGGCGGCGCGGCGCCGCCGCCGACATCAATCAGCCCAGTGCACGCGCAGGCGCGCGCCGTCCAGGTTGATTGCATTGAGGATCGGGTACTGCTGGGCGTCGTTGCTGTCCAGCGCCTGGCGCAGCACCTGCAGCTTCTGCTTGCCGCGCAGCAGCAGCAGGCGCTGGCGGCACTGGCCCAGCCCGTGCGGGGTCAGCGTGATGCGCAGCGGCCACTGGTTCGCGCCCGGGCAGCCGGTGGCGTCCAGTGCCGCGTAGGGCAGGGTGCTTTCCAGTGCGCGGGCCAGGTCCTTCGAGCCCGGGAACAGCGAGGCGGTGTGGCCGTCGTTGCCCATGCCCAGTGCCACCAGGCTCGGCGGCTGGCTGTGCTGGGCCTGCAGGTTGGCGGTGTAAACGCATTCCGGCAGCGGCTTTCCGATCCGTACCAGCGGATCGAAATGCGCACCTTCGGCGCGCTTGAGCAGGTGCTCGCGCACCAGCCAGGCGTTGCTGTCGCGATCCTGCGGCGACAGCCAGCGCTCGTCGGCCAGGCTCACTTCCACCCGGTCCCAGTGCACGTCCAACTCGGCCAGCGCCTGGTAGACCGGCGCCGGCGTGGTGCCGCCGGACAACAGGATGCGGGCGCGGCCCACTTCGTTGATGTCGTGGTTGAGGGTCTGCGCCATCTCGGCGGCCACTGCCTCGATCCAGCCGTCGGCATCGCCGTGGCTGATGAACTCGATGCGGTCGTCGTGGAAGGTGGGACTCATGCGGCAACTCCAGGTGCGTCACGTTCGGCGTCGGCTGCATAGGCGGCGGCGCCCAGCAATCCTGCGTGGGGATGCATCACGGCCAACGAGGGAACGCGCGCCATGATCGAAGAGAACCGCCCCTTGTGTTCGAAGCGCTGGCGGAAACCAGAGTGCTGCAGCGAATCGAGCATCTTCGGAGTCAGACCACCGGTCAGGAACACGCCATCCCAGGCACCCTGGGTCAGTACCAGGTCGCCGGCAATGGCGCCGAACACCGCGCAGAACACGTCCACGGTGCGCATTGCCTGCGGATCGCCATGCAGGGCACGGGCGGTCACGTCCACCGGCTGCAGCTGGCCGGGATCGATACCGGCCATCTCGCACACCGCGCGATGGATGTTGACCAGGCCGGGGCCGCAGATCAGTCGCTCGTTGGAGACGCGGCCGAACTGCTCGGACAGGATTTCCAGGATGCGGATCTCCTCCGGGGTTCCCGGCGGGAAGCTGACATGGCCGCCTTCGGTTTCCAGCGGATAGCAGCGTCCGTGGCGCAGGATCAGGCCACCGACACCCAGGCCGGTGCCCGGACCGATCACCGCGTAGTTGCGCGGCTGGCCCGGCTTGCCCGGCACCCAGGCGGCACCACCGACCTGGACCACGTCATCGGGCTGCAGCAGTGAAATCGCCATCGCCTGTGCGGCGAAATCGTTGATCAGGTGCAGTTCGTCGAACCCGAGCATCGCTGCGGTGCGGCTGCGCGAGATCACCCACGGATGGTTGGTGATGCGCGCTTCGTCACCATCAACGCGACCGGCCACTGCGAACACGCCGCGGCTGGCGGTGGCGCCGATCTGTTCCAGATGGTGGCGCGCGGCATCACCCAGCGATGGGAACTCCGCCACCGCGTACTCGCGGATGCTGTCCTTCTGCAGCGGTGCGTCCTGCGAGGTGTCGGCCAGGGCGAAGCGGGCGTTGGTGCCGCCGATGTCGGCGACCAGCACCGGCTGCGAGCTGGCACTCATGCCGAGGCGCCGCTGTCCGGCGCGTCCACGCCCTGCGGCAGGAACTCGCCCGCATTGCTCGGGCCCCATTGGCCGGCGGGGTAGGGCTCCAGCGGCAGCTTGGCGTCCTTCCAGGCATCGGCCACGCTGTCGATCCACGCCCAGGCGGCGCGCACTTCGTCATCGCGCACGAACAGCGTGTGGTTGCCGTTGAACGCATCCAGGAACAGGCGCTCGTACGCGATGCGGCGGTGCAGGCCGGTCGGCACCGACAGCTCCAGCTCCAGCGGGTGCAGTTCCAGCGCGCCCCATTCCGGGCCGGCCAGGCTGCTCATCAGGCCCAGTTCGATGTTTTCCTGCGGCTGCAGCTGGAACACCAGGCGGTTTGGTGCGGCCTGCGCGCGCTGCGGGCGCTCGAACAGCCAGTGGGTGACCGGCTTCAGCGTGACCACCACGCGGGTGGTGCGCTCGGGCAGGCGCTTGCCGGTGACCAGGTGGAACGGCACGCCGCTCCAGCGCCAGTTGTCGATGTGCGCAGTGACACCGGCGAAGGTCTCCACGTCGCTGCCTTCCGGCGGCTGGTAGGCCTGTGCCGGCTGGCCGTTGATGGTGCCGGCGGTGTAGCGGCCGCGGATGCTGTCACGCGCGGCGTGCTTGGCATCAAGCGGACGCAGGGCGCGCAGCACCTTGACCTTCTCGTCGCGGATGCGGTCGGCTTCCAGCGACGCCGGCGGTTCCATCGCCACCATGCACAGCAGCTGCAGGATGTGGCTCTGCACCATGTCGCGCAGCGCGCCGGAGCGGGCGTAGTAGGCGTCGCGGCCATCCACGCCTTCGCTCTCGGCCACCAGGATGTGCACCGATTCGATGTAGTTGCGGTTCCACACTGCCTCCAGCAGCGTATTGCCGAAGCGCAGCGCGATCAGGTTCTGCACTGCCGCCTTGCCCAGGTAGTGGTCGAGGCGGAACACACGGTCCTCGTCGATCCACTGGCCGATAGTGCTGATGATTTCCTCAGCGCTCTCGCTGTCGCTGCCGATCGGCTTTTCCAGCATCAGGCGTGCCGGCGATGCCAGCGCACCGCCCTTGGCCAGGCCTTCGCAGGTGGAAATGTACAGGCCCGGCGGGATGGCCAGGTAGCTGACGCACTTGCGGTGCACCAGGTCGGAGACCGCGGCGGCAACCGAGTCGACGTCGCGCAGGTCCACCGAACGGTAGTCGATGCGGCGCAGCAGGGCACTGATGTCGTCCTGCGAGGCCATCGGCATGGCCTGCTGCAGGCGCGGGCGCAGGATGTCATGGAAGGCTTCGGTGTCATGCCCGGACAGGGCCAGCGCACGGATACGGAAGTCCTCCGGCAGCAGGCCGTCGCCAAGCAGGCGAAGCAGCGAAGGGAACAGGTAGCGCTGGGCCAGATCACCTGTGGCACCGAACAGGAAGAGGGTGTCGTGCATCGCTCGAGTTTCAGATCCGGGTGACATCGTTGTCAATCGCTTCATGGCTGGGTTCGGGGGACATCCGCGCAACTGCCTGTCCGAGGTTCGTCAGGGGCGATCTCCGGGGTAGCGGGAGACCGTTCCATTCGAAACCACTGCCCCGGCGGAAGCTTCGTTCCACCGCCGACGCAGATCGGTGCGCACCGATCATCGGATAGTGCCACGTGAAAACGTTTACATGGCAGAATGGGCAACTGTATTCGATTGCAGTGCTCGCCGTCATGCCGCAAGCGCGCAATCATCACTGCCATCGGGAGGGCCGAGGCAGTCCCAAAAGACAGCCCGGCTTCGGGCGGACCGGATAGGTGATATGGCAAAAGTGCAGTTGCAGGGTGTGCGCAAGGTCTATGACAACGGCCAGGTTGCGGTGAAGGACGCCAGCTTCGAGGTCGCCGATGGCGAGCTGATGGTGCTGGTCGGTCCGTCCGGCTGTGGCAAGTCGACCCTGCTGCGGATGGTGGCTGGCCTTGAAGAAATCAGCGGCGGCACGCTGACCATCGGTGATCGCGTGGTCAACGACGTGGCGCCGAAGGATCGCGACATCGCGATGGTGTTCCAGAGCTACGCGCTGTATCCGCACATGACCGTGGCCGAGAACCTGGCCTTCGGCCTGAAGCTGCGCGGGCATGACAAGGCGACCATCGACAAGCGCATCGCCGAAGCGGCGCAGACGCTGGGCCTGACGGAGATGATGGACAAGCTCCCCAAGGCGATGTCCGGCGGCCAGCGCCAGCGTGTTGCGCTGGGCCGGGCGCTGGTGCGCGAGCCGGCGGTGTTCCTGCTCGACGAACCGCTGTCCAATCTGGATGCCAAGCTGCGCCACAGCGTGCGCACCGAAATCGCGCAGCTGCATCGCAAGCTGGGCACCACCATGATCTACGTGACGCACGACCAGGTTGAAGCGATGACCCTGGGCCAGCGCATCGTGGTGCTGAAGGACGGCATCATCCAGCAGATCGATACGCCGATGGCGCTGTACGACCGCCCGGCCAACCTGTTCGTGGCTGGTTTCCTCGGCAGCCCGGCGATGAACGTGCTGCGTGGCACGCTGCAGGGCGATGCCGGTGGCGTGACCGTGGTCGACGGCGAATGGCGTGCACCGCTGGGTCAGGCCACGATCGATCCGGCGTGGTTGCAGAAGCCGATCGCGGTGGGCGTGCGGCCGGAGCACCTGCAGCCGGCGGCCGCCGATGATGCGCATGCGTTCACTGCGCGCATCGAAGGCATTGAGCCGGTCGGCAACGAGATCTTCGTCAACCTCAGCAGTGGCCAGCATGCGCTGACCATGCGCGTGGCGCCGCAGGCGCTGCCGGCGGTGGGCGAACAGATCCGCGTGGCGATCCACCCGCAGGGGTTGCATTTCTTCAACCCGGAAACCGGCGAGCGGCTCTGACTCTGTAGAGCCGAACCCACGCTCGGCTGCTTCGTTGCGGTGCGGACCAACGGTCCGCACCCACCATGGCGGCGGTAGCGCCGGGCCGTGCCCGGCGTGAACCTCAGCGCGCCAATCCATCCAGTAGCGGCACACGCTGCGCCACCGCACCACCCACCTGCAGCTCGGCGTCGCTGGCCTCCAGCGGCAGCACCGCCAGCGCCAGTTCACCGGCCACGCTGGCAATCGTGCCCAGCGCTGCGCCGTCCTGTTGCACGCCATCGCCGGCCTGCGCCGGTGCTGCGGCATGCAGCAGCTGCACCGCGCGCTTGGCCTTGCCGAGGAAGTGGGTGCGCGCGACGATTTCCTGGCCGGGATAGCAGCCCTTCTTCACGCTGTAGCCGTTCAGGCGGTCCAGGCCCAGCTGCTGGGGGGTCCACACTTCGCGCTGGCTTTCTTCCAGTCGCGGCAACCCGTAGCGCAGGTCGGCCTGGCGCCAGGCCAGGGCGAAAGCGGCCTCATCGGTTTCGCTGCCGGCGGCAAATGCATCAGCTGCGCCAATGCGCAGGGTGCGCGGCAGCGCATCGCTGCCCAGGTCAAGTTCCCAGCCGCCCGCTGCGGCGTGCGCAATCGCGGCGTTGCTGGCGGCTTCGGGCGCGGTGAAGGCGCCGGCCACCGCCAGATCGCTGCGCACCTGCACCTTCACCTTGCGACGGAACACGAAGCGCTGCAGTTGCGACGCAGTCGCATCGGCATCGCCGTCGGCCAGCACCAGCATCACGTGGTCGTCGGCCAGCCGAAGCAGCTGGAACACCGCCAGGGTGCGGCCTTTTGCGCTCAGCCAGGCGCTCCACTGCCAGTGCAGCAGGGGCAGGGCAGTGACGTCGCCGCTGAACTGGGCGTGGGCGAAAACGGCCGCATCCGTGCCCTGCAGGCTCAGCAACTGGTGGCCGGGCAGGCGCGGATATCCGACGAAAGCAGGGGGCAGGTTGTCAGGCACGTGAACGAGGTCTAAAATTTGTGCGTTGCGAGACCGAACATGATAGGCCAAACAACCCCCACTCCCGACGACGAATCTGAAGCCCCGCTGGTCCCCGCGGCACCCGTGCCCGTGGAACAGGAAAAAGCAGAGGAATTCGGCGGCCGCGGCGGACTTGATCCGGTGCGGTATGGCGATTGGGAGAAAAACGGACGCTGCATCGATTTCTGATCAGCATTGAGCCAACGCGGCCGTGTGCCGCCCAGCCGAGACAACGAGCCCAGCGAATGGCGACCAGACAACGCCCACTTTCCCCGCACCTTCAGGTGTATCGCTGGCAGATTCAGATGGCCACCTCGATCCTGCATCGAGCCACTGGCGTCTTTCTGTCTGTTGGTGCCCTCATCATCGCCGCCGGCCTGCTGGCCCTGATGATGGGGCCCGAGTCCTGGAACTGCTTCACCGGCCATGCCGGGGCCTGGTATGGCCGCGTGTTCCTGTTCGCGTGGACATGGTCGTTCGCCTATCACCTGTGCAATGGCATCCGCCACGTGGTGCAGGACTTCGCCATCGGCTTCAGCATCTCCGCCTTCATCCGCAGCAGCTGGCTGTCGGTCACCGGCAGCCTGGTGATCACCCTGCTGGTGTGGGCCTATGTGATGTTCGGAGGTGCCGCGTGAGCAAGTTCCGTACCCCGCTGAAGAACGTGCGCGGCCTTGGCTCGGCCAAGACCGGCACCGAGCACTTCGTGCACCAGCGCCTGACCGCCGCCGCGCTCGTGGTGCTGGGCATCTGGTTCCTGGTCTTCGTGCTGGGCCTGCTGGGCTCGGACTACGCGACCGCCGCCGCCGCCGTGGCCAAGCCGTGGAACGCAGTGCCGCTGATCGGCCTGCTGATCGCCATGTTCTGGCACGCGCAGCTCGGCATGCAGGTCGTGCTGGAAGACTACATCCACGAATCGCTGCTGGCCCTGGTGCTGCAGACCGCGGTGAAGTTCGTCGCCGTGCTCGGCATGATCGTCAGTGTGTTTGCGGTGGGCCGCATCGCCCTCGGCGTTGCCTGAGCCCAGGCACCAACACAGGAATCCAGATTAGATGTCCGCTTACAAGATCACCGAACACAAGTACGACATGGTCGTGGTCGGCGCCGGCGGCGCCGGCCTGCGCGCCACGTTCGGCCTGGCCGCCAAGGGCCTGCAGACCGTGTGCCTGACCAAGGTCTTCCCGACCCGTTCGCACACCGTTGCCGCCCAGGGCGGTATCTCGGCCGCACTCGCCAACATGGGCGAGGACGACTGGCGTTACCACTTCTTCGATACCATCAAGGGTTCGGACTGGCTGGGCGACCAGGACGCCATCGAATACATGTGCCGTGAGGCCATCCCGGCCATCATCGAGCTCGAACACTACGGCGTGCCGTTCTCGCGCACCGCCGAAGGCAAGATCTACCAGCGTCCGTTCGGTGGCATGACCACCAAGTACGGTGAAGGCCCGGCGGCGCAGCGTACCTGCGCGGCGGCCGACCGTACCGGTCATGCGATGCTGCACACCCTGTACCAGCAGTCGCTGAAGCACGACGCGCGCTTCATGATCGAGTACTTCGCGCTCGACCTGATCTTCGACGACGAAGGCGCCTGCCGCGGCGTGCTGGCCCTGGACATGTCCGACGGCACGCTGCACCTGTTCCGCGCCCAGGGCGTGGTGCTGGCCACCGGCGGCTACGGCCGTGCCTACTTCAGCGCCACCTCGGCGCACACCTGCACCGGCGACGGTGGCGGCCTGGCCATGCGTGCCGGCATCGCCATGCAGGACATGGAGTTCGTGCAGTTCCACCCGACCGGCATCTACGGCGCCGGCTGCCTGATCACCGAGGGTGTCCGCGGTGAAGGTGGCATCCTGCGCAACAGCAGTGGCGAGCGCTTCATGGAGCGCTATGCACCGCACTACAAGGATCTGGCCTCGCGCGACGTGGTCAGCCGTTCGATGACCATCGAGATCCGCGAAGGCCGCGGCGTCGGCGAGCACAAGGATCACATCCTGCTCGACCTGACCCACCTCGGCCCGGGCGTGATCGACGACAAGCTGCCGGGCATCGCCGAAAGCGCCCGCATCTTCGCCGGCGTCGACGTGCACAAGCAGCCGATCCCGGTCATCCCGACCGTGCACTACAACATGGGCGGCATCCCGACCAACTACCACGGCGAAGTGGTGCAGAAGGTCGGCGACAACGACAATGCCGTAGTGCCGGGCCTGTACGCGATCGGTGAAGCGGCCTGCGTCTCCGTGCACGGCGCCAACCGACTGGGCTCGAACTCGCTGCTGGACCTGGTGGTGTTCGGCCGTGCGGTGGCCAACCGCTGCGCCGAGACCATCAAGCCGGGCGCGTCGCACAAGCCGCTGGCGTCTGATGCCTGCGACAAGGCGCTGGGCCTGCTGGACAAGCTGCGCCACGCCAACGGCGATACCCCGACCTCGGTCATCCGCGATCGCATGCAGCGCACCATGCAGGCCGACGCCGCCGTCTTCCGCACCAGCCAGACGCTGAAGGAAGGCTGCGAGAAGATGGACAAGATCTTCGACTCGTTCCAGGACGTGAAGGTCTCCGACCGTTCGCTGGTGTGGAACTCGGACCTGATCGAGACCTACGAGCTGAACAACCTACTGCTCAACGCGGTGGCGACGATCAACTCGGCCGAACAGCGCAAGGAAAGCCGCGGCGCGCATGCGCACGAGGACTTCCCGGACCGCGACGACGTCAACTGGCAGAAGCACACCCTGGTCAGCGTCGACGAGAAGGGCAAGTGCAGCTTCGACTACCGTCCGGTGCACATGTACACGTTGACCGACGACGTGTCCGTGGTGCCGCCGAAGCCGCGCGTGTACTGATCCGACCCCGCCTACCATGCAATCCGCGCCCAAGGGCGCGGGCCGCCTGAGCCAACGAGAGCAGCCATGGCCGAGTTTTCACTCCCCAAGAATTCCAAGATCACGAAGGGCAAGCACTTCCCCGTCAAGAACGGCGGCAAGAACGTGCGCACCTTCAAGATCTACCGCTGGAGTCCGGACGACGACAGCAACCCGCGCACCGATACCTATGAAGTCGATCTGGACGCCTGTGGCCCGATGGTCCTGGACGCCCTGATCAAGATCAAGAATGAGATCGACCCGACCCTGACCTTCCGCCGCTCCTGCCGCGAAGGTATCTGTGGTTCGTGCGCGATGAACATCGACGGCACCAACACCCTGGCCTGCACCCGAGCCATCTCGGACTGCGGCAAGAAGGAAGTGCCGATCTACCCGCTGCCGCACATGAACGTGGTCAAGGATCTGGTTCCGGACCTGACCCACTTCTACGCGCAGTACGCCTCGATCAAGCCGTGGATCCGCACCCAGACCCCGGCACCGCCGGACCGCGAGCGCCTGCAGTCGCCGGAAGACCGCAAGAAGCTGGACGGCCTGTACGAGTGCATCCTGTGCGCCTGCTGCTCGACCAGCTGCCCGAGCTACTGGTGGAACGGCGAGCGTTACCTGGGCCCGGCGATCCTGCTGCAGGCCTACCGCTGGATCATCGATTCGCGCGATGAGGACACCGGTGCGCGCCTGGACGACCTGGAAGATCCGTTCAAGCTGTACCGCTGCCACACCATCATGAACTGCGCCCGGACCTGCCCGAAGGGCCTGAACCCGGCGTTGGCGATCGCCGAGATCAAGAAGCTGATGATGGAACGCCGCGCCTGATACGGTCCGGCTGTACCCGGTAGAGCCACGCCGTGCGTGGCTGCACCTCCCAGCAGAGCCACGCCATGCGTGGCTTTGCTGTATCTGGAGAAACACGATGGAAGAAGATGTTCTGCTGAAGAAGCTGCGCTGGCGCTGCCGCCGCGGCATGCGCGAGCTGGACCAGCTGTTCGGCCGTTACCTCGACCACGAATGGAGCACTGCGCCGACCGAAGAGCGCGAGGTTTTCCTGTTCCTGCTCGACTGCGAGGACGATAAGTTGTGGCGCTGGTTCATGGGTTATGAGGCCTGCCCGCATGCGCACGCAATCCCCCTCATGCAGAAGATCCTCGCCCTCAAGCCTTGAGTGGCGGCCCTCACGGCTGCAGGCCGCCGCCCAGCTGGCGGTGCTGCTGGCCGCACCCTGGCTGCTGCGCGCATCGGATCTGCCGCCGCGGCTGTTGATGCCCGCGGTGTTGCTGGCCTGGGGCATCGGGTTGGCCGAACTGGCCTGGCGCCAGCGCAGGCCACGCGTGCAGGTGCTTCTGCCGGTACCGTCCGAGCCGCTGCAGGTGGCCGGGCAGGACGTCGATGCGCCACAACTGGTCGTGCGCGGCCCCTGGCTGCTGTTGCTGTGGCGTGAGGATCGGCGCCGCCGGCGCCTGCTGTTCTGGCCGGATGTGCTCGATTCCGGGCAGCGACGTGAACTGCGACTGGCCGTCGCCGCACGCAGCGTTTCCCGTCGGCCCCGGTCGATGGCACCATAAGCTGAATTGACCGGCGTGCCTGCATGTTCAAACCCATTCCCGTGGCCATCGGCCTGCGCTACCTGCGCGCCAAGCGCCGCAACGGCTTCATCTCCTTCATCTCGATGGCATCGATCCTGGGCATCGCGCTCGGCGTCACGGTGCTGATCACCACCCTGGCGGTGATGAGCGGTTTCCAGAAGGAAATCCGCAGCCGCCTGCTGCAGATGACCGCGCACACCACCATCAGCCGTGACGGCGAGCCGATGCCGGACTGGATGCGGGTGGTCGACGTGGCCAACAAGGATCCGCGCGTGGCCGGTGCCGCGCCGTACATCGAGATCCAGTCGATGATCAGCGGTCCGCGCGTGCAGGGTGCGATCATCCAGGGCATCGATCCGGCGCTGGAGCCGAAGGTGTCGGTGATCGACAAGAAGATCACCAAGGGCAGCTATGACAGCCTCACGCCGGGCAGCTTCAACGTGCTGCTGGGCAAGGAGCTGGCGCTCTGGCTGGGCGTGGACGTCGGCGACCAGGTGCTGGTGACCTTTGCAGAAGTGCAGGGCACGCCTGCCGGCGCGGTGCCACGGATGAAGCGCTTCACCGTCAGCGGCATCTTCGAGGCCGGTTACAACGAAGTCGACCGTGGCGTGGGCTTCGCCAACATGCAGGACCTGGAGCGCGTACTGCGCAGCGACGGTGCCACCGGCGTGCGCCTGAAACTGCACGACATGGACCGCTCGCTGGAAGTGGGCGTGGACCTGGCGCAGAACCTCGGCGGTGCCTACCGCGTGAGTGACTGGACCCAGCAGAACGCCAACCTCTACCACTCGCTGCGCATGGAGAAGGTGGTGATGGGCATCCTGCTGTCGCTGATCATCGCCATGGGCGCCTTCAACCTGGTGTCCTCGCAGGTGATGCTGGTGACCGACAAGCAGGCCGACATCGCCATCCTGCGCACCCTCGGCCTGACCCCGGGTGGCGTGATGCAGGTGTTCATGGTGCAGGGCTCGCTGATCGGCATCTTCGGCACGCTGGCCGGCCTGATCGGTGGCATTACCCTGACCCTCAACCTGGAGCGCATCCTCGGCGCCATCGAGAGCGTGTTCAACGTCAAGCTGATGCCGGAGGATGTCTACTACATCACCGGCCTGCCGACCGACATGCAGACCGGCGACGTGGTGGCGATCACCGTGGTCGCACTGCTGATGAGCTTCCTGGCCACCCTGTACCCCGCCTGGCGGGCAGCACGCACCCAGCCGGCGGAGGCCCTGCGTTATGAATAAGGTCTTCAACCGCGGCGATGAAGTGATCCGCGCCGAAGCACTGGGCAAGACCTACGCCGAAGGGCGCATGCAGACCCCGGTGTTCGATGGCCTGGACCTGACCGTGACCGCCGGCGAAACCGTGGCGATCATCGGTGCCTCCGGCGCCGGCAAGAGTACGCTGCTGCACCTGCTGGGTGGCCTCGACATTCCGACCGCGGGCGAGGTCTATGTGACCGGCCAGCGCATGTCGGCGCTGTCGGACACCGCGCGCGGCCTGCTGCGCAACCAGGCGCTGGGCTTCGTCTACCAGTTCCATCACCTGCTGCCGGAGTTCACCGCGCTGGAAAACGTGATGATGCCGGTGCTGCTGGCTGGCACCGCGGTGTCCGAAGCGAGCAGCCGCGCCACCACGCTGCTGGAAGCGGTTGGCCTCGGCCATCGCCTGGACCACAAGCCGGGCGAGCTGTCCGGCGGCGAGCGCCAGCGTGCTGCGGTGGCGCGAGCACTGGTCAATCATCCGGCCTGCGTGCTCGGTGACGAGCCGACCGGCAACCTGGATGACCGCACCGCTGCAACGGTGTTCGAGCTGATGCTGGAGCTGAATCGTGCACGTCACACCAGCCTGGTGCTGGTAACCCATGACCGCAGCCTGGCGCGTCGCCTGGACCGGGTGCTGGAACTGCGCGAAGGGCGCCTGCACGCACTGGCCCACGCCGACGTCTGAGCGGTCGGACGGACTCTGGTAGAAGCCGACCTTGGTCGGCTGCTCCTGCAGGGCAAGCGCCAACCAAGGTTGGCGACTACCGGAATCCGACGTTCTGGACCCGCTTTGTCAGAGGTCGACTTTGGTCGACCGCCGACCGGCGCCTGAATGGGGCCGTCGGCCGTCGCGCCGGCATTGCCAGGCCAGGCGCATGATGGCGACAGTTCCCCGAGGAGATCGCCATGAAGACCCCGCTTCTGCTGGCCGGCCTCTGCCTGGCCCTGGCCGCCTGTGCCACCACCGGCCGGCTCAGCAGCGCCGAGAAGCTTGACCTATACCGTGCCCACGCCGGTGCGCCGCAGAACGACATGCAGTTCTTCGGCACCCTCAATGGCTGGACCGAGCTGGGTGACAGCGCGCTGGCGGTGTGGACGCGTCCCAGCGAGGCCTACCTGCTGGAGCTGAGAGGCCCCTGCCAGGACCTGCCGTATGCCACCGCCATCGGCCTGACCAGCCAGATGAACCGTGTCTCGGCGCGCTTTGACAAGGTGCTGGTGCGCGACCCCACCGGCGGCCCGCGCATGCCGTGCTTCATCAACAGCATCCGCAAGCTGGACGTGAAGACGCTGCGTGCTTCCGAACAGGAGCTGCGCCAGGCGCAGGTGCAGGAGCGCGAGGA
>NZ_JAOCEW010000041.1:0-41501 GCF_029841665.1 Stenotrophomonas sp. GD03819 | reverse complement strand
CAACTCGTCATCGCTGACACCGGGTGCGGCTTCCACCAGCAGCACCCCCTTGTCGGTGACATCGAACACGGCCAGGTCGGTGATGATGCGGTCGACCACGCCGACACCGGTCAGCGGCAGCGTGCATTCGGTCAGGATCTTGTGCTCGCCGTTCTTGGCGGTGTGCTCCATCAGCACCACCACGCGCTGCACGCCGGCCACCAGGTCCATCGCACCGCCCATGCCCTTGACCATCTTGCCCGGCACCATCCAGTTGGCCAGGTCACCCTTGTCGGTGACCTGCATGGCGCCGAGGATAGCCAGGTTCACATGGCCACCGCGGATCATCGCGAAGCTGTCGTGGCTGCCGAAATAGCTGGCACCGGCACGCGCGGTGACGGTCTGCTTGCCGGCATTGATCAGGTCGGCGTCCACTTCGGCGTCGGTCGGAAACGGACCGATGCCGAGCAGGCCGTTTTCCGACTGCAGCCACACGTCCACCCCTTCGGGGATGTGGTTGGCAACCAGGGTCGGCAGGCCGATGCCCAGGTTCACGTACGCACCATCGGTCAGTTCGCGGGCGGCACGTGCCGCCATCTCATCGCGGGTCCACGCCATGTCAGTTGCCCTCCGCGCGGATGGTGCGCTGTTCGATACGCTTTTCAGGATGCGCGTTGTGCACGATGCGGTGTACATAGATGCCTGGCAGGTGCACCTGGTCCGGGTCGATGGCGCCAACCGGCACTACCTCTTCCACTTCCACGATGCAGACCTTGCCGGCCATCGCGCAGGCCGGATTGAAGTTGCGCGCGGTCTTGCGGAACACCAGGTTGCCCGCTTCATCAGCCTTCCACGCCTTGACCAGCGCCACGTCGGCGCGCAGCGCGGTTTCCATTACGTAGTGCTTGCCGTCGAACTCGCGGGTTTCCTTTCCTTCAGCCACCACCGTGCCGTAGCCGGTGGCGGTGAAGAACGCCGGAATGCCCGCGCCGCCGGCACGCAGGCGCTCGGCCAGGGTGCCCTGTGGGTTGAACTCCAGCTCGAGCTCGCCGGCCAGGAACTGCCGCTCGAACTCTTTGTTCTCGCCCACATAGGACGAAATCATCTTCTTGATCTGCCGGGTTTCCAGCAGCTGGCCCAGTCCGAAACCATCGACGCCGGCATTGTTGGAGATCACGGTCAGGCCCTTGGCACCGCTGTCGCGCAGCGCGGCGATCAGGGCCTCGGGAATGCCACACAGGCCGAAGCCGCCCACGGCCAGCGTCTGGCCATCGGCGACCACCCCTTGCAGGGCCTCCGCCGCACTGGCGAAGCGCTTGCCGCGCTTGCCGGTGGAAGTCGATTGCTGCATTGCTGTACTACCCTGCACGTTGAGGATGACCGCATTCTAGCTGGAGGGCGGCGGAGGGCCTGGATGCGCCGCAGCATTGCACGGGCATCGCACAGGGTTCCGTAGAATGCCGGGTTCCCCTGCCAATGGTCGGCCCCGTGCCCGCCCCACCCTCGTTGATGGCCCATACCTACACCGAAGAAGACCTGCTCCGCTGGATGGAAGGCCGGACGCTGGAGATGAGCGACCATGGCCTGTCGGAAGTCCACAGCATGCGTCTGTTCGGTGACATTCTGGTCGCTGAGGTAAAGATCCCGGCCAAGTACTCCTACCGGGTGGAGATCGACCTGGCCGCCAGCCTTCGCCATCCGCGCAGCCTGCTGCGCAACCGGTGTTCCTGCCTGCTCGGCCACGACTGCATGCACGTGGCGGCTGTGCTGGCGCAGATGCTGCAGCAGATCGACCATACGCCCCCCATGCCCGACGACAGCAGCACGCTGCCAACGCTGTTGATCCGTTCGATGACGCCCGTCCTGCGCCTGCACACGGTCGAGTTCCGTCCGCCGTGGCTCGGCCCCCGCGACCCTTCGCAATGGGCCGATATCGCGACCGTGGCCTTCGAATACGACGAACACATGCGGTTCCTGGATGATCCGAGCCTGTTCGCACACGATCCGGAGGGCCAGCTCGCCCTGCTGCCCCGCGACCTGGTTGAGGAGTCACGGCGCGAGGCCGAGCTGCGCACGGTGGGACTGCATCGCGACGTGGAACCACGGGCGCCATTGGACGGCGCAGGCCCGCAGTTCCAGCTGCGCACCCATGACTGGACACGGTTCCTGCTGGACGACGTGCCGCGCCTGGAAGCCCTGGGCTGGAAGGTGGAGACGGACGACGATTTCCGCCATCGCATCACCCGGGTGGATGAGATCGGCCTGGACATCCAGGCCGACCCGGCGGATGCGGGCTGGTTCAACCTGGGCCTGGACATCCAGGTGGAAGGCCGCAACGTGTCGATGGTTCCGCTGCTGCAGCAGGTGCTGCAGTCCGATCCCCGCTGGATGCGTGGCCAGCTGGACGCCATCGGCGATGACGAGAACATCCTGTTGATGGCAGGCGACAGCACCCGCCTGGCACTGCGGGCCGCTCGATTGAAGCCGATCATGGCGCTGTTGGCGGACCTGTTCGCCCAGCGTGGCGCGCCGCTGCGCTTGTCAGCGCTTGACCGTGGCCGCCTGCAGGCGCTGCGGGATACGGCGCGCCTGCAGTTCCGGGGGCGCAAGGACACCCAGGCGCTGGTGCAGCGCCTGATGCAGGCACCCGCACTGGGTGAAGTGCCGCCACCGGCGGGACTGGTGGCGACGCTGCGTCCCTATCAGCGTGAAGGCCTGTCGTGGCTGCAGTACCTGCGCCAGCAGGGTCTGGGCGGCGTGCTGGCCGATGACATGGGGCTGGGCAAGACCCTGCAGACGCTGGCGCATCTGCTGGTCGAAAAGGAAAGTGGCCGCCTGGACCAGCCGGCGCTGCTGGTGGTGCCGACCTCGCTGCTGCACAACTGGCAGAGCGAAGCCGCACGCTTCACCCCTGGCCTGCGGGTGCTGACCCTGCACGGACCGACGCGCGAAGCACTGTTCGAGGCGATTCCCGAGCATGATCTTGTGCTGACCACGTATCCCCTGCTGTGGCGCGACGAGCAGGCGCTGCAGGCACATGCCTACCATCTGCTGATTCTGGATGAAGCCCAGCAGGTGAAGAACCCGAAGTCACGCGCGGCCATCACCCTGCGCACGCTGCAGGCCCGCCATCGCCTGTGCCTGACCGGCACGCCACTGGAGAACCATCTGGGCGAGCTGTGGACGCAGTTCGACTTCCTGCTGCCCGGCCTGCTCGGCAGCGAGAAGCAGTTCAACCAGCATTGGCGCCATCCGATCGAACGTGCCAGCGACCACCGTCGCGCCACGTTGCTGGCGCAGCGCCTGCGTCCCTTCATCCTGCGCCGGCGCAAGGACCAGGTCGCGTCAGAGCTTCCGCCCAAGACCCTCATTACCCGCGCGGTGGACATGGAGGGCGGCCAGCGTGATCTCTATGAAACCGTGCGTGCAGCGATGGAAAAGCAGGTGCGCGAGGCCATCAGCGGCAGCGGGCTGGCGCGCAGCCATATCGTGGTGCTGGATGCCCTGCTGAAGCTGCGCCAGGTCTGCTGCGATCCGCGCCTGCTGCCGGGCGACGCCCCGGCACGCAATGCCGGCTCGGCCAAGCTGGAGCTGCTGCGCGACATGCTGCCGTCGATGGTCGAGGAAGGCCGGCGGGTCCTGGTGTTCTCGCAGTTCACCGGCATGCTGGCACTGATCGCGCAGGCGCTGGAGGAGCTCGGGCTGGCCTATGTGACCCTGACCGGCGACACCCAGGACCGGGCTACGCCGGTGCAGCGCTTCATGCAGGGCGAGGTGCCGGTGTTCCTGATCAGCCTGAAGGCAGGTGGCGTCGGGTTGAACCTGACCGCCGCCGACACCGTCATCCACTTCGACCCCTGGTGGAACCCGGCGGCCGAAAACCAGGCCAGTGACCGCGCCCATCGCATCGGCCAGCAGCAGCCGGTGTTCGTTTACCGGCTGATCGCCGCAGGCAGCATTGAAGAACGGATCGCCGAGCTGCAGGAACGCAAGGCCACGCTGGCCGACTCGATTCTCGAAGGCGGCGGTGCTACGGGGCCACGCTTCAGCGAGGAAGACGTGCAGGCGCTGCTGGCGCCGTTGCCGGGCCTGCCCGGCAAACGTTCCCGTAAAGCGGGCAAACGGTCGACGCGAGCCTGACCCCCGAACGCCAGTCAGGTGGCGTTCCCCGATGGAAACGATTCCCATACGGGACTGGGACTACAATTGGGGGCTGAGCTCACAAAGGATCTGATCGATGCCCCTGCCCGCCTTCAAGGCCTACGATATCCGCGGCCGTGTGCCGGAAGAACTGAACGAAGACCTGGCCCGCCGCATCGGCGTCGCCCTGGCCGCACAGCTCGCTCCCGGTCCGGTGGTCCTCGGCCACGATGTGCGCCTGACCAGCCCGGCGCTGCAGGATGCGCTGGCCGCAGGCCTGCGTGGTACCGGCCGCGAGGTGATCGACATCGGCCTGTGCGGTACCGAAGAGGTCTACTTCCAGACCGATCACCTCGGCGCGGCCGGCGGCGTGATGGTGACCGCCAGCCACAACCCGATGGATTACAACGGCATGAAGCTGGTCAAGGAGAATGCCCGTCCGATCAGCTCCGATACCGGCCTGTTCGCGATCTCCGATGCGGTCGCCGTCGATATGTCCGAGGCCCAGCCGCCGCGTGCCGGGCAGACCGCCCAGCATGACAAGAGCGCCTACATCCAGCACCTGCTCAGCTATGTCGATGCCAGCAAGCTCACGCCGCTGAAGCTGGTGGTGAATGCCGGCAATGGCGGCGCGGGCGCCATCGTCGACCTGCTGGCCCCGCACCTGCCGTTCGAGTTCATCCGCATCTGCCACGAACCCGACGGCAACTTCCCCAACGGCATTCCCAACCCGCTGCTGCCGGAAAACCGTGCCGCCACTGCCGACGCCGTGCGCGAGCATGGTGCTGACTTCGGCATCGCCTGGGACGGCGACTTCGACCGCTGCTTCTTCTTCGATCACACCGGCCGCTTCATCGAGGGCTATTACCTGGTCGGCCTGCTGGCCAAGGCTATCCTCGCGCGCAATCCCGGCGGCAAGGTCGTGCATGACCCTCGCCTGGTCTGGAACACCGTGGAGATGGTGGAGCAGGCGGGCGGCGTACCGGTGCTGTGCAAGAGCGGCCATGCCTTCATCAAGGAAAAGATGCGCGCCGAGGATGCGGTGTATGGCGGTGAGATGAGCGCCCACCACTACTTCCGCGAATTCGCCTATGCCGACTCCGGCATGATCCCGTGGCTGCTGATCGCCCAGCTGATTTCCGAAAGCGGCCGCTCGCTGGCCGACTGGGTCGAAGACCGCATGGCGGCCTATCCGTGCAGTGGCGAGATCAACTTCAAGGTGGCCGATGCCAAGGCCGCTGTGGCCCGCGTCATGGCGCACTTCGCGGCGCAAGCGCCGGTACTGGACCACACCGACGGCATCAGTGCCGACTTCGGCGACTGGCGCTTCAACCTGCGCAGCTCCAACACCGAGCCGCTACTGCGCCTGAACGTTGAAGCCCGCGGCGACGCAGGGCTGATGCAGGCCCGCACTGATGAAATTTCCCACCTCCTTCAGCAGTAACCAAGGACGACCATGAGCATCATCCAGCCCGTCATTCTGTCCGGTGGCTCCGGCACCCGCCTGTGGCCGCTGTCGCGCGAGTCCTACCCCAAGCAGTTCCTGCCGTTGGCCAGCGAGCTGACGATGCTGCAGGCCACCTGGCAGCGCGTCGCTCCCATCGCCGCGCATGGCCCGCTGGTGATCGCCAACGAGGAGCACCGCTTCGTCGCTGCCGAGCAGCTGCAGCAGGTCGGCACCGAGCCGGCTGGCATCATCCTGGAGCCGGTGGGCCGCAATACGGCGCCGGCGATCGCGGTCGCAGCCCTGGAGGCCACCCGCGACGGCGCCGATGCGCTGCTGCTGGTGCTGCCCTCGGACCATGTGATCACCGATGAGGCCGCATTCCGCGCAGTCGTGCAGGCTGCAGCCAGCGCTGCCGAGGCCGGCAAGCTGGTGACCTTCGGCATCGTCCCGACCGGTCCGGAAACCGGCTACGGCTATATCAAGGCCGCCGATGGCCAGTGCCTGCGTGCGGTCGAGCGCTTTGTCGAAAAGCCCGACCTTGAGACCGCCACCGGTTACGTCAGCAGCGGCCAGTATTACTGGAACAGCGGCATGTTCCTGTTCAAGGCCTCGCGCTACCTGCAGGAACTTGAGCACTTCCAGCCCGACATGCTGGCCGGCAGCCGCCAGGCCTGGCAGCAGGCCCGTCGCGATTCGGATTTCACCCGTCTGGACAAGGACGCCTTCGCTGCGGTTCCTTCCGACTCCATCGACTACGCGGTGATGGAAAAAACCGCAGACGCCGTGGTGATTCCGCTGGACGCCGGCTGGAACGATGTCGGCTCGTGGACGGCGCTGCGCGATGTCTCGCAGCAGGACGGCGACGGCAACGCCCACCAGGGCGATGTGATCGCCATCGACTGCCGCAACACCTATGCCTATGCACAGCGCCTGGTGGCACTGGTCGGCCTGGATGACGTGATCGTCGTCGAGACCGACGACGCGGTGCTGGTCGGCAAGGCAGACCGCATGCAGGAGGTCAAGACCGTTGTCGCCCAACTGAAGGCCGAAGGCCGCAGCGAGGCCGCCTGGCATCGCAAGGTCTACCGCCCGTGGGGCGCCTACGATTCAATCGATAACGGCGAGCGTTTCCAGGTCAAGCGCATCACGGTCAAGCCCGGCGGCACGCTCAGCCTGCAGATGCATCACCATCGCGCCGAACACTGGATCGTGGTCAGCGGCACCGCAGAAGTGACCCGCGGCGACGAAGTGATCCTGCTCAGCGAGAACCAGAGCACCTACATCCCGCTGGGCGTGACCCACCGCCTGCGCAACCCCGGAAAACTGCCGCTGGAACTGATCGAAGTACAGTCGGGCAGCTACCTGGGCGAGGATGACATCGTGCGGTTCGAGGACACGTACGGGCGCAGTTGAGCCGACGCCCTGCAGCGAGTGCCGACCGTTGGTCGGGGTGGGTGGTGCCGACCGTTGGTCGGGGTGGGTGGTGCCGACCGTTGGTCGGCACACTGTGGATCCACGCGACCACCAACGGTGGTCGCCTACCCGGTCAGGCAATTTCAGCCATCACCCGCTTCAATCCGTCCTGCCATGCCGGCAGGACGATGTTGAAATCCTGCTGCAGCTTGCGGTTGTCCAGCACCGACCAGGCCGGGCGCTTGGCCGGCGTCGGATACTCGGAACTGGGAATCGCCTCGACGGCCGGCACCTTCGCCAACACACCGTTAGCCAGCGCTTCGGCGAAGATCGCCTCGGCAAACCCATGCCAGCTGGTCTGGCCACTGGCCGTCAGATGCCAGGTTCCGGACAAGTGGCCCGGATGCTGCAGCGCCTGCGCGGTGACATCGGCGATCAGCGCAGCCGGAGTGGGCGTACCGATCTGGTCGGCCACTACCCGCAACTGTTCGCGTTCTGATCCCACGCGCAGCATGGTGCGCAGGAAATTGGCGCCATGTGAGGCATAGACCCACGCCGTGCGGAAGATCAGGTGGCGGCCACCGGCCAAACGCACTGCATCCTCACCATCGCGCTTGCTGGTGCCATAGACGCCCAGCGGCGCGGTCGGCTCGTCTTCGCGGTAGGGCGCACGCCCCTGGCCGTCGAACACGTAGTCGGTGGAGTAATGCACCAAGGGCACGCCATGGGCCGCGCACCAGCGCGCGATCACGCCCGGCGCCTGCGCGTTGGCGGCGAAGGCCGCATCGACCTCCTGCTCGGCACGGTCCACCGCCGTGTAGGCGGCCGCGTTGACCACCACCGATGGCTGCAGGCGATCCAGCAGCGCCGGCAGGCTGTCGGGCTGGCCGAAATCAGCCATCTCGCAGGCACTTCCGTCGGGCAGTTGCCCGCTGCGGGTGGTCGCGACTACCTTGCCCAGTGGCGCCAGCGCGCGCAGCAGTTCCTGGCCGACCTGGCCATTGCCGCCGAACACCAGAACGGTCATGGCACGTAGACCGGCAGGCGGTCTTCGGCAATGTCCTTCAGGAAGGGCGCGGTCTCGTCCTTGGCCGACAGGGTCGGTGCACTCACCGGCCAGTCCACCGCAATATCGGCGTCATTCCAGCGGATACCTGCATCCGCTTCCTTGACGTAGACGTCCGTGCACAGATAGCTGAACAGTGCACGTTCGGAGAGCACGGCAAACCCGTGCGCGAAGCCTTCCGGAATCCAGAACTGCTTCCTGTTTTCAGCGCTCAGCACCACCGCTTCCCACTGACCGAAGGTCGGCGAGCCGCGGCGGATGTCCACGGCCACGTCATAGACCTCGCCTTCCAGCACGCTGACCAGCTTGCCCTGCGGGCGCGGCCACTGGTAATGCAGGCCACGCAGCACGCCCTGCGCCGAGGTGGACACGTTGCTCTGCACGAAACGATCCGGCAGGCCCAGCGCGGCGAAACGCTCGGCATTCCAGGTTTCAAAGAAATAACCGCGGGCATCGCCGAACACGGCCGGCTCGATCACCACGCAGCCGGGCAACTTGGTTTCAATTACTTTCACGGAACGACTCCACGCTGGGCGAGCGTGTGCAGGTACTGGCCGTAGCCATTCTTGATCAACGGCGCAGCCAGCGCCTCCAGCTGCTCGGCATTGATCCAGCCTTGGCCGAACGCGATTTCTTCCGGGCAGCAGACCTGCAGGCCCTGGCGGGTCTGGATGGTCTCGATGAAGTTGGAGGCTTCCAGCAGCGATTGGTGAGTGCCGGTATCCAGCCAGGCATAGCCACGGCCGAGCGCTTCCAGGTGAAGATTGCCTTCTTCCAGGTAGCGCTTGTTGAGATCGGTGATCTCCAGCTCACCACGCGGCGACGGCTTCAGTTCGGCCGCGTAATCGCTGGCCTTGCCGTCATAGAAGTACAGGCCGGTCACCGCATAGTTGGAGCGCGGTTTTTCCGGCTTCTCCACCAGATCGATCACCTTGCCGCTCTGGTCGAACTCGGCCACGCCGTAGCGCTCCGGATCATTCACCCAGTAGCCGAACACGGTCGAGCCGTGCACGCGTTCGTCTGCACGCTTGAGCACCTCGCGCAGGCCGTGGCCGTGGAAGATGTTGTCGCCCAGCACCAGGCAGCTCGGCTTGCCGGCGACGAAGTCGCGGCCGATCAGGTAGGCCTGGGCCAGGCCATCCGGACTCGGCTGCACCGCGTACTGGATGTCCATGCCCCATTGCGAACCGTCGCCCAGCAGCTGCTGGAACAGCGCCTGTTCGTGCGGAGTATTGATGATCAACACTTCGCGGATGCCCGCCAGCATCAGCACGCTGAGCGGGTAGTAGATCATCGGCTTGTCGTACACCGGCAACAGCTGCTTGCTGACGCCCTTGGTGATCGGATACAGCCGGGTGCCGGAACCGCCGGCCAGGATGATGCCCTTGCGTTGCGTCATGTTATCTCCCGGCCTCAGGCGGCAGTGCCGATGCGCTGCAGGCGGTAGCTGCCATCCAGCACGCCGTTGACCCATTCCTGGTTGTCCAGGTACCAGTCGACGGTGAACGTGATGCCCTGCTCGAAGGTGTAGGCCGGTTCCCAGCCCAGGTCGTTCTTCAGCTTGGAGGCATCGATCGCATAGCGGCGGTCATGGCCGGGGCGGTCGGTGACGTAGGTGATCTGGCTGCTGCGCGGCTGTCCATCCGCGCGCGGGCGGCGCTGGTCCAGCAGCGCACAGATGGCCTGCACCACTTCGATGTTCTGCTTTTCCGAGTTGCCGCCGACGTTGTAGGTCTCGCCGACCTG
This sequence comes from Stenotrophomonas sp. GD03819, assembly GCF_029841665.1. Lineage (NCBI taxonomy): Bacteria > Pseudomonadati > Pseudomonadota > Gammaproteobacteria > Lysobacterales > Lysobacteraceae > Stenotrophomonas > Stenotrophomonas sp. GD03819. The sequence continues at coordinate 31,710 of NZ_JAOCEW010000041.1, read as the reverse complement.
GCCCTTGGCCAGCACGGTGCGGATCGCTTCGCAGTGGTCGGACACGAACAGCCAGTCGCGCACCTGCTTGCCATCGCCGTACACCGGCAGCGGCTCGCCAGCCAGCGCCTTGGCGATCACCAGCGGGATCAGCTTCTCGGGGAAGTGGTACGGGCCATAGTTGTTGGAGCAGTTGGTGGTCAGTACCGGCAGCCCGTAGGTGTGGTGGAAGGCACGGACCAGGTGGTCCGAAGCGGCCTTCGACGCCGAGTACGGCGAATTCGGGGCGTACGGGGTGGTTTCGCTGAACTTGCCGGTCTCGCCCAGGGTACCGTACACCTCGTCGGTGGACACGTGCAGGAAGCGGAAGGTCGCGCCCTGTTCGGCCGGCAGCGCCTTCCAGTAGTCACGGACCGCTTCCAGCAGGCCCAGGGTGCCCACCACATTGGTCTGGATGAAGGCGCCGGGACCGTCGATGGAGCGGTCAACGTGGCTTTCGGCGGCGAAGTTCACCACGGCATCCGGCCGGTGTTCGGCCAGCAGGTTCGCGACCAGGGCCTGGTCGCCGATATCGCCCTGCACGAACAAGTGGTTGGGGTTGCCGTCCAGGCTGGACAGGGTCTTCAGGTTGCCCGCGTAGGTCAGCACATCGAGGTTGATGACCTTGACGCCGCGCGCGACGGCCTCGAGAACGAAGTTACCGCCAATGAATCCGGCGCCGCCGGTGACAAGCCATGTGGGCACTACCTGTTCTCCTGATCGAAATTCATCCAAGGAGCGCCCACGGGCGCCCCAGCGCAGCGTGACAGGATACATCCCGATGGCCTTCACGACCGCCTGCGTGACGTGAACACGCGCTCGCGGAGGTGCATTTTTGCCGCGCCGCAACATAACCATACGCATTCGCATGGTCACCCCAAGCCAGCTAGAATCGGGGTCCCACCCCCGAACCGGTTGCTGTTCCAGGACCGGACGTTCTCCCTGTTACTGAAGGACCCCGTACCAGATGAAAATCCTCGTCGCGTACAAGCGCGTGGTGGACTACAACGTCCGCATTCAGGTCAAGCCGGACGGTTCCGGCGTGGTCACCGACGGCGTCAAGCTGTCCCCCAACCCCTTCGATGAAATCGCCCTGGAAGAAGCCTTGCGCCTGCGCGACAAGGGCATCGCCAGCGAAGTCGTGGTTGCCACCATCGCCCCGGCCGACGCCCAGGCGCACCTGCGCAACGGCCTGGCCATGGGCGCCAACCGCGCCATCCATGTCGTCACCGACCAGGCCATCCAGCCGCTGACTGCGTCGCGCACCCTGCTCAAGCTGATCGAGAAGGAACAGCCGGACCTGGTGATCCTCGGCAAGCAGGCCATTGACGACGACGCCAACCAGACCGGCCAGATGCTGGCCACGCTGTGGGGCCGCCCGCAAGCGACCTTCGCCAGCAAGCTGGAGATTGCCGACGGCAAGGCCACGGTGACCCGTGAAGTCGACGCCGGTCTGGAAACGCTGGAAGTGGATCTGCCGGCCGTGGTCACCACCGACCTGCGCCTGAACGAGCCGCGCTTCATCAAGCTGCCGGACATCATGAAGGCCAAGGCAAAGCCGCTGGAAACCCTGCAGCTGGCCGACCTCGGCGTTGAAGCCGCCGACACCTTCAAGACCACCCAGTACGCCGCGCCGTCCAAGCGCAGCAAGGGTGTGATGGTCAAGGACGCGGCCGAACTGGTTGCCGCACTCAAGCAGAAGGGGCTGCTGTAATGAGCAAGATTCTCGTCATCGCCGAGCACCACGACGGCAAGCTCAACGCCGCCACCGCCAAGACCGTCAGTGCCGCCGCCGCCATCAGCGGTGCCAGCATCGACGTGCTGGTGCTGGCCGCCGACCCGGCCGCCGTCGCCGCCGACGCCGCGAAGATCGCTGGCGTCGCCAAGGTCCTGACCGTGGCCAATGCCGCCAACGCGCAGGCCATCGCCCAGATACTGGCACCGCAGATCGCGCAGCTGGCCAAGGGCTATACCCATGTGTTCGGCCCGTCGACCACCTTCGGCAAGGACCTCATGCCGTGCGTGGCCGCCCTGCTCGGCGTCAACCAGGTCTCCGACCTGATGAGCGTCGAAGGCAGCCACACCTTCAAGCGCCCGATCTATGCCGGCAACGCGATCATCACCGTGGAAGCACCGGCCGACCAGATCGTAGTCGCCACCGTGCGCGCCGCGTCCTGGCCGGAAGCTGCCCAGGGCGGCAGCGCCGCCATCGAAGCAGCCAGCGTTGACGCTGCCCTGCCGACCCATACCCGCTTCGTCGGCCTGGCCGCCGGTGCCAGCGACCGCCCGGACCTCCAGAGCGCCAAGCGCGTGGTCTCCGGCGGCCGTGGTGTCGGTTCGGAAGAGAACTTCAAGGTCATCTTCCAGCTGGCCGACAAGCTCGGTGCCGCCGTGGGTGCCTCGCGTGCCGCGGTCGACGCCGGCTACGTGCCCAGCGACCTGCAGGTCGGCCAGACCGGCAAGATCATCGCGCCGGAGCTGTACGTGGCCGTGGGTATCAGCGGTGCCATCCAGCACCTGACCGGCATCAAGGATGCGGGCACGATTGTCGCGATCAACAAGGACGGCGACGCGCCGATCTTCGAGATCGCCGATATCGGCCTGGTGGGGGATCTGTTTGCGCTCCTGCCGGAGCTGGAAGCCGCGCTGGGCTGACGCAGGCCCGATCCCTGCAGCCGCAGGCCCTGCCCCCGGTTGGAGCATCCGTTCCGCCGGGGGTTTCTGCTGTCTCTTGGTACGTTCGGCCGTCTTCCGGCATCCACGTCCCGGAAGCTTCCTGCTGCAGCCGGAAACGCCTGGCGCGTCATGCCGCAATCATGTAGATGAATGGAAGAGTGAGCTCGATGCTCGCTCCCGAAACCCGTGATGTGGCAGCCGGTTGGACCTGCCTGCGGGTCCGCTTCGGCCTACGAGCAGGCCACGCGATGGAGCCGTAGGGCGCTGCCCCGCGCAGGGCCCATGAATGGCGATGGGCCGCTGTGCACGCAGCCGGTAAAGCTATAATCGACGACTGCCGACACTGATCGTGGCGCGCGGCGGAAGGCCGGGAGACTCCCTGTTGCCTCCTCGCACACCATCGCGGTGTCATTCACGTGCCGAGGCAGGGCGCGCAAGGGTCCACTACGCCATGACAGAAGCGACGCCCTCTCCGCCGTATGGTGGAGAACACCCACTGGAAATCTCGGTCGTGGCACCTGTCTATGGCTGCCAGGGATGCCTGGAAGACCTCGTGGACCAGGTCGAGGCCGCGATCGCAACCCTGGGCGTCAGCTTCGAGATGATCCTGGTCGACGACGCCAGCCCCGACGGCGCCTGGGCCCGGATCGCCGAACTGGCCGCTACCCGGCCCTGGCTGCGTGGCCTGCGCCTGTCGCGCAACTTTGGCCAGCATTCGGCCATTTCGGCCGGGATAGAGCACGCACGTGGTCGTTGGACGGTAGTGATGGACTGCGATCTGCAGGACGTTCCCCGCGAAATTCCCGCGTTGTACCGCAAGGCCAACGAAGAACAACTCGATGTTGTGTTCGCACAACGCCTGGAACGTCAGGACAAAGCGCTCAAGCGACTGTCTTCGTGGGCCTTTTTCGGCCTGCTGGGCTGGCTCACCGGCGTACCGCAGGACCCCAGCACGGCCAACTTCGGCATCTACCATCGCAAGGTCATCAATGCGGTATGCAGGATGCCCGAACGAGACCGTTCGTTCCCGTTGATGGTCAAATGGGCCGGCTTTCGTACTGGCAAGCTACCGGTCCAGCACCAGGCCCGTACCGTGGGCGAAACCTCCTACACCCTGCGCAAGCTGCTTACCTTGTCGACCAACATTGCGCTGGGCTACTCGGAAAAGCCACTGCGCATGGTGGCCGGCACTGGGATCGCCTGTTCGCTGGTCGCCTTCGTGCTGGTGGCGCTAAGCCTGCTGCGCTGGTGGGATGGCGATATCGAAGTGGCCGGTTACACCTCCATCATCGGCTCGGTCTGGCTGATCGGCGGCCTGGTGATGTTCTGCCTGGGCGTCGTCGGCCTGTATGTCGGCCAAGTGTTCCGCAATGTGCAGAAGCGCCCGTACTACATCGTCGCCGACGCGGTGAACGATGCACAGGAAGCCCGATGAACCTGCTCATCGACAACGGCGAAGGACGGATCGCCGCGCGCCTGACCCCTTGGGACGAGCGCGCCCTCGGCTTCGTTACCGCAGAGGTGACCGCACTGGACGTCGCCACCGCGGCACATGCAGCGCCATTGCTGGTCGAACTCGAGCGTTGGTGCGCCAACCACTCGGTGCACTACCTCTTCGGCCGCATCGACGCCACACAACCGGTGGCCAAGGCGGCCCTGCTCCAGCACGGCTTCGCCTTCGTGGAGACCTCATTGACCGTTTCGCGCAGCGGCTTCGCCAACCTGCCCCAGGTTCCGCGCGGCATGCTGCCGACGCTACGTCCCGCAGTCGCTGGCGATGTGGCCGAGCTGCGGCAGATTGCCGCCACCGACTTCGCGCACGGCCGCTTCCTGGAAGATCCCGCCATCGACCCCCAGCGGGCCGCGTTGCGCACCGCCAACTGGATCGAAGACATGGTCACCGGGGGACTGGCCTACGTGGCCGAATCGCGCGGCCGCGTCATCGGCTTCCATGCCGAACGCATTGCTGCAGACCGCAGCAACTGCGAACTGCTGTTGACCGGCGCTTCAGGTCCCTACGCCATGCTTGCCCTCCCGTTGTGGATCACCGCGCTCGAATCGTTGGGCGCGCGTGGCATCCCGCACTGCACGACCCTCGTTTCCGCCGCGAATACGGGCATCATCAATCTGTATGCCCGCCTTGGCTTCCACTTCAACAGCACCCTGTTTGGGTTCAGGAAATTCCTATGAACGATACCGTTACCGAAGATCAGGTCGTTGCCGTGTTCGCCCGTGTGCTGGGCATCGCAGCCGACAGCGTGAGCGACGATCTGCGTTACAACACCATCCCGCAGTGGGATTCAATCGCCCATATGTCGGTGGTCGCCGCACTGGAAGAAGCCTTCGGTGTGATGATCGATATGGATGAAGTGATCGACATGAGCTCGGTGGGCAAAGCGCGCGAAATCCTGCGCAAGCACGGCGCAGCCGTTTGAGCATGGCCGGCGCCGCACCCGTCATCCTGGTCACCGGTGCATCGCGCGGCATCGGTCGCGAGATCGCCCTGCAGCAGGCCTCCCGGCATGCGCAGCTGGTACTGGTAGCCCGCGATGAAGAGGCACTGGCCGGGCTGGATGCACAGATTCAGGCGCTGGGTGCACCGGCTGCGCTCTGTGCCGCGCTCGACCTGACCGATGCCGATGCCCTCGCGGGCCTGTTCAAGCAGATCTTCGCCCGCTTCGGCCGGCTGGATGGGCTGGTCAACAATGCAGGTGTGCTGCACGAAGGCCTGCTCGGCATGATCCGTGCAGAGGACATCGACAAGGTGCTGGCGGTCAATGTCAAGGCACCGCTGATGGCGATGCAGTACGCCTCGCGCCTGATGGCGCGCAGTGGCGCAGGCAGCATCGTCAATCTGGTGTCGATCATGGGCGTCAACGGTGCCGCCGGGCTCAGCCTGTACGCTGCCAGCAAGGCCGCACTGGTCGGCGCCACCCGCTCGGCCTCCAAGGAACTGGCACCGCGTGGCATCCGCGTCAACGCGGTCTCACCGGGCTTCATCGATACCGACATGACGCGCAGCATGCCGGAGGCCGCGCACGCCAAGCGTGTCGCTTCGATTGCGATGGGGCGCGCCGGCACCCCTGCAGAGGTGGCCGAACTGGTCGGCTTCCTGCTCAGTGATGCCTCCGCCTATGTCACCGGGCAGGTAATTGGCATCGACGGACAAATGGTGGTCTGAATGCCGTTCTGGAACCTTGAACAACACGGGTCGCGAATCGCGCTGATCGATGGCGGGCAGACGCTGGACTTCGCGTCGCTGGCCCGCCTTTCCGACCAGCACGCCGCGCGGCTGCCCGAAGGACGCGGCATGGGCCTGCTGTGCATGCCCAGCCATACCGAGGCCGTGGCGCTTTACCTGGGCGCTCTGCGCAGCGGGCGCCAGGTTCCACTACTGCTGCAACCCGACACCGATCCGGAACTGCTGGCAGCGCTGGTGATGCGTTACCAGCCTGACTGGGTCGCCGCCACGGGTCCCGCGCCGGATGGCTACCAGACCGTGCATCAGGGCCAGGCGCTGGCCTTGCATCTGCGCGTCGCGGGCCCGGTCAACGAAGTACCACACGCCGATCTGGCGCTACTGCTGAGCACGTCCGGCAGTACCGGCTCGTCAAAGCTGGTGCGATTGTCCGCGGCGGGTCTGGACACCAATGCCAACGCCATTGTCCAGTACCTGGGCCTGCGTGCCGATGATCGTGCGATCACTACGCTACCGCTGGCTTACTCGTTCGGCATGTCCATCCTCAACAGCCACCTTGCCGCTGGCGGCTCGGTGGTGCTGAGCGAGGACAGCCTGATGACCCGGGAGTTCTGGGACAGCGCCCGTCGCCACGGCATCACCTCGTTGTCCGGCGTTCCGGCCACCTTCGAGATCCTGCGGCGCATGGGTCTGGCCCGCCTGCAGCTGCCCAGCCTGCGCATGCTGACCCAGGCCGGCGGCCGCCTGCGCGATGAACTGGTCGCGCATTTCGCCGAATCCAGCCAGGCCCATGGCCTGGAGTTCTTCGTGATGTACGGACAGACAGAGGCTTCTCCACGCATCAGCTATGTTCCGGCTGCACGCATCATCGACAAGGTCGGCAGCATCGGTGTACCGGTTCCTGGAGGTCGCATGGAAGTGGATGCAGCGACTGGCGAACTGGTCTATTCCGGCCCCAATGTGATGATGGGCTATGCCACCACGCGTGCCGATCTGGCCAAGGGTGACGAGCTGCAGGGAGTGCTGCGCACCGGCGACCTGGCCCGCGTTGACGAGGACGGCTTCCATTACATCACCGGACGCGCCAAGCGTTTCCTGAAGATCTCCGGCAACCGGGTCAACCTCGACGAAGTCGAGGCCATGCTGTCGGCAGCGCTGCGCCAGCAGATCGTCTGCTCGGGCGACGACGACGACCTGGTGGCATTCAGTCACGGTGCCCAGGTCGCCGAGCAGGCGCAGGTACGCCAGCTGGTGCAGGAACGCTACAAGCTGTTCGGTGGCCACGTCCGTACCCTCCATCTGGATGCGCTGCCCCTGATGGCCAGCGGCAAGGTGGATTACCAGAGTCTCCGGCAGATGGCCGGACAAGGAGCTGCAAGGTGACCCTGCCCGCCGCGCCGGCTGCCAACGCGGCCGCTGCCCTGGAAGTCGACGTCTTCGGCCTGGACCGCAGCCAGAAACGTGCCTGGCTGCTGGAAGGCCTCAATCGACTGACCCGCCACCATCAAGCGCAGTGCGCGCCGTATGCACGCATCCTCGACGGCCTATGGCCGGCCGACGATGCGGCCAGTCTGGAGCAGGTGCCGTGGTTACCGGTCCGCATGTTCAAGCTGCTGGACCTCAAGAGCATCGACGACGACAAGGTGTCGCGCACACTGGTGTCCAGTGGCACCACGGGCGCCGCGGTTTCCCGCATCTTCCTCGATGCCGACACCGCGCGCGCGCAGACCCGCGCACTGACCCGCATCTTCTCCCATTTCGCGGGCAACAGGCGCCTGCGCATGCTGGTGGTCGACGATTCCAGCTTCCTGCGTGATCGCAGCCGCTTCAACGCGCGCGCCGCAGGCATCCTCGGCTTCTCCAACTTCGGCCGTGACCATCTGTATCTGCTGGACGAAGACCTGCAACCGCACTGGACTGCACTGGAGCAATGGCTGCAGGCACATCCGGATGAGCCCGTGCTGTTGTTCGGCTTCACGTTCATCGTCTGGCAATCGTTCGTGCAGGCAGCACGCCGTGATGGCCGGCAGATCCGCTTCCCGGCCGGCAGCATGCTGGTGCACGGCGGCGGCTGGAAGAAAATGGACGAGCAGAAGGTCGACAACGTTGCCTACAAGGCCGCGCTGTCGCAGACCTTTGGCATCGAACGCGTTCACAACTACTACGGCATGGTTGAACAGGTCGGCTCGATCTTCTTCGAATGTGAGCATGGCCACCTGCACGCGCCGGCCTACGCCGACGTGATCGTTCGCGACCTGCAGGACCTGCATCCGGTGCCACATGGCACCACCGGTGCGATCCAGGTGCTGAGCCTGCTGCCCGAAAGCTATCCCGGCCACAGCCTGCTGACCGAAGACCTTGGCGTGATTCATGGCGAGGACGACTGCGCCTGCGGCCGCCCGGGCAAGCACTTCGCCGTGCTTGGCCGTATCAAGAACGTGGAAATCCGCGGCTGCAGCGATACCCGCACGGTACCCAACGCATGACCAGACTGCTCTTCTCGATCCACCCGGACGCCACGCTGGATGCGGAACTGGCACGCCTGTCGGTACTGCCACCGCTGCTGCCGTTCAGCGCGCCACTGCGCGAGTTCGTTGCGGACTTCTCCCGTCGCGTATTCACACTGCCGCAGCTGCGCCAGCATCCCGAGTTGGCCACCCTTGCCCACTGGTTCCGCGGCGCCGCGGTCAATCAGCTTTCGCAGCGCATCGGAACGCGCCCGACCGAGCTGGATCTGGCCCGAGGACTGGTCTTCCATCTTGCTCCGGCCAACGTGGACGTCCTGTTCGCGTACGCTTGGCTGATGTCGGTGCTGTCAGGCAACACCAATGTGGCCCGCCTGTCGCAGAAGCAGAGCACCCAGCGCGATGCGCTGGTCTCGATCCTGCATGACATGCAGCATGAAGGCCTGCATCCGCAGGTACTGGAACGTGCGGTACTGTTGACGTATCCGCATGACGATGCGATCACCACGGCGATCTCCCGTCACTGCCATGCGCGCATCATCTGGGGCGGTGACGCCACGGTCGCCAAGATCCGCTCATTGCCGATCGCGCCACAGGCTCTCGAGCTGGCCTTCCCGGACCGGTTCGGCGTGGCTGTCATGCGCGCAGGCACGCTGGTCGAAGCCAACGATGCCGATCTGCAGGAACTCGCCCATCGCTTCTGCAACGACGTGCTCTGGTTCGGCCAGCAGGCCTGCTCTTCGCCGCGCACCCTGTACTGGGTTGGCGACGAGGCAGAGACCGCAGCGGCCAAGGCACGTTTCTGGCCGGCGGTACGCACCCAGGCCGCCAGCCTGGACGACGAGCCCGCAGCACTGATGGCCCGGGTGACCGATGCCAACCTGCTGGCGGCCACCGGGCATGGCGTGCATTCCGCCGATGCCATCGGCCTGTATCCGCTGCGCCTGGAAGCCTCGCGTGCCGATGGCGGGATCCGCGAGATCCAGTCTGGCCACGGCCTGGTGGTGGAGATCGAGCTGCCCACGCTGGATGCGTTGGCGCCACAACTCGACGACCGTGACCAGACGCTTGTCCAGCATGGTTTCACGGCGTCCGACCTGCGCGGCTTCCTGTGCGGCCTCCGCAATCGTGCCATCGACCGCGTCGTACCATTCGGCCGCGCCCTGGACTTCCATCCGGTCTGGGACGGCACCGACCTGCTCGATGTCCTTACCCGCAAGATCACCCTGCCTGCGACCTGATCCGATGAGCTATGTTTTCATTGCCCTGACCATCCTGCTGACCGTCTACGGCCAGCTCATGCTGAAGTGGCAGGTCAGCCTCAATCCCGGGGCGACCATCGACGGCCTGAACCCGCGCGCGGTCATCACCCTGCTGCTCAATCCCTGGGTGATCAGTGCCTTCGCGGCGGCTTTCGGCGCTTCACTGTGCTGGATGGCGGCCATCGGCCGGATGCCGCTGAGCAAGGCCTATCCCTTCACCGCGTTGAGTTTCCCACTGGTGGCAACCCTTGCCGTATGGCTCTTCCGCGAGTCCTTCGACTCGCATAAGATCGCCGGCACCGCCTTGATCATCCTGGGCGTCATCGTCCTGTCTCGCTCCGGAGCCTGAACCATGTCGCAGAAGACCGATGGGTTGCACGCAGTGCTATCACACCCAGCGGTCTACGACCTGCTGCAGAACCTGTTGGGGGCCCGACGCTCCCGCGCCCGGCTGATCCGCGATCACATAAGGCCGCGTGCCGGTGACCGGGTTCTGGACATCGGCTGCGGCACGGGTGAGCTTTTCAGCCAGATGCCCGATGGCCTGCACTACGTCGGCTTCGATCTCTCCGAAGCCTACATCCAGGCGGCCCGCCAGCGCTTTGGTGGGCGTGCACGCTTCGAGTGCATGGACGTGGCCGACTACCAGCTGACCGGTGGCGAGCAGCAGCAGGCCGATCTGGTACTGGCCATCGGCATCCTCCACCATCTCGACGACGACCGCGCCCGTGCGCTGATGCGTACCGCGCGCGCGGCGCTCAAGCCAGGCGGCCGCTTCATCTCGCTTGACGGTGCCTATGTCGAAGGCCAATCAGCCATCGCACACGCGTTGATCGCCCGTGACCGCGGGCAGAGCATCCGCACCCCCGACGCCTATCGGGCCCTGGCCGAAGCCGAATTCTCGGCGGTATCGGGCCGGGTCAGGGGCGATATGCTTTACGTACCCTACACCCACTACATCATGGAATGCGTGCGCTGAGCTGCGGCCCAGTCACGTTCAGGAGCAGCAGTGATTCCGTTCAACAAGCCGTACATGACTGGCCAGGAGCTGGTCAACATCACCCACGCCCATGCCAATGGTCATCTCAGTGGCGACGGCCCGTTCACCAAGCAGTGCCACGCCTGGTTGAACGAGCGTACCGGCGCGCAGGCTTCGCTGCTGACGCACTCGTGCACTGCTGCGCTGGAAATGGCGGCCCTGCTGCTGGACCTGGTTCCGGGCGACGAAGTGATCATGCCGTCCTACACGTTCGTTTCCACCTCCAACGCATTCGTGCTGCGCGGTGCGGTACCGGTCTTCGTCGATGTCCGCGCCGATACCCTGAACATCGATGAGACGCTCATCGAAGCGGCCATCACGTCACGCACCAAGGCCATCTGCGTAGTGCACTACGCCGGCGTCTCATGCGAAATGGATGCAATCCTGGACATTGCGGCACGGCATGGCCTGGCAGTGGTGGAAGACGCCGCGCAAGGCATCATGTCCACCTACAAGGGGCGCCCGCTGGGCACCATCGGCGATCTGGGCGCACTGAGCTTCCACGAGACCAAGAACATCATTTCCGGCGAAGGTGGGGCGCTGCTGTGCCGCGACCGCCAGCATGCCGAGCGCGCCGAGATCATCCGCGAGAAGGGCACCAACCGCAGCCGCTTCTTCCGCGGCCAGGTCGACAAGTACACCTGGGTGGACCTGGGCTCTTCCTTCCTGCCCGGTGAGATCACCGCTGCATTCCTGGCCGCGCAGATGGACTCGGCCGAGGACATCACCCAGCGCCGCCTTGCCATCTGGGAGCGCTACCACCGATGGGCGGCCGCGCACGAAGCAGAAGGACGTCTGACCCGTCCGACAGTTCCAGCGCACTGCAGCCACAATGCGCACATGTACTACATGCTGCTGCCGTCATTGGAAGCTCGCAGCCAGTTCATCCAGGAGATGAAGGCGCGGGGCGTGCAGACCGTATTCCACTACATCCCCCTGCACTCCTCTCCGGCGGGCACGACCTACGGTCGCACCGGCTCGCCGATGACCGTGACCGATGACATCAGCCAGCGGCTGGTGCGCATGCCGCTATGGATTGGCGTGGAACCGCAACTGGACGCGGTCATGGAGGCAGCCGACGCGGCACTGAGGCAGTACGCATGAGTGAGGCCCACAAGGCACCCGCCAGGCTGCTGACCCGGCCTGGCATCGGGTCGCTCGCGTTCATGCTGCGCGCGTTCGGCGTGCTGCTTGCAATCGCCGCCTCCTGCAACGCGTTGTTGTTCAGTGATGCTGTCGCTACACCGCTGGTGCAGTCCGATGCCTGGTATTTCCTGGAAAGTTTTCTGCCGCGCTACTTCGACGGCTCGCTGACTTTCCTGGACCTGTTCATGCAGCGCGGCGTGGGCGACCATGCTCAACCGCTGCAGAAACTGGTACTGCTGTTCCACACCAAGTACTTCGACATGGACTTCCGCGTTGAAGGCCTGATCGGAATCCTCGTCGGTATCGCCTGGTGCTGTGCCGTGGCACGTGAAATGCCACGCCACGCACTGGCCAGTCCGATGCGCAATGCGTACGCCTGGTTGTGCATCGGCCTGGTCTTCGCGCTGGGCCTGTCGCTCAACAGCTCCAACATCTTCACCTGGCCGCTGGCAACGCTTGGATACATCCCACTGCTACTGGGCGCGTTGTATTTCTCGCTGGTGATGACCCAGCTGCAGCAGGCCCGCCCGTGGCTCGTGTTTGCTGCCACGCTGCTGCTGGGGCTGTGTACCGACGAGATCGCGCTGGTAATGGTGATCGCAACCGCGCTCGCCTGCGTGCCCCTGCTCACCGCCTCGCGGCGCGACAAGGCAACCGCCCTCGTTGCTGCGGTGGTCGCCTTGATGCTGGTCCGGGGTTTCCTGTGGTGGGTCGCCATGCGGGCAGGCACGGGTGCAACCATGCTGCCCAGCCGAAGCCTTGCCGAATCACTGTTGACCGCCGATGCATTGAAAGGATTGCTGATTCCGTTCTCGGACGGCCTGATCCATCTGGAACTGTTGTCGGCTCGATTCCCCAAGGCCACGCAGGCAGCGGTCCTGGTCTGCGCCGGAGCCGTACTGGCCCTGCAGGTGTTCTTCTGGGTGACCGTATTCGGTGCCTGGCGGAGGCGTACCTACAACCGGACACTGGCGATGGCCACGTTCCTGATGCTGGTTGCGTATGCACTGACCGCTGGCATCATCCTCAGCCGCGTGCCGGCATTCGATTGGAACTACCTGCATCAGCCCCGCTATGTGATGTCCTATCAGATCAATCTGGTCGCCATCGCTGTGATGTTCCACTACCGGCTGACACGTTCCGGTGCATCGGCGCCGGCTTCGGCGCACACATCACCCAAGGCCCGCTTCGTCGAGCAGGGCGGCATCCTGCTGCTGATCGCCGGCCTGCTGGCCGTGCAGTGGCAGGCATCGCGCTACAACTGGAAGCTGCCGCATTACCTGATCCCCTACTGGCAGAACACCGCCCTGGCCATGCAACGCCTGGCCACCGATCCGCGCACGCCGCCGACCGCCTGCCCCGACATCATGACGGTGTGCGGTTACCCCGAGGAAGAGCGGGTCAAGTTGATTTCGCTGCTGGTGGACAAGCAGCTGAATATCTTCTCCAACCGTTTCCAGATCCGGAACCGCCTGTATCCGTCACTGGCAACGGTGCCGGGTTTTGGCCCCGGGGCGGTACAGGAGCAGCGCTTCGATCATCGAATCGCTGGCGCGCCGGTCAAGGCATCGCTGCTTGCGGAGCCGCTTTCCGGATCCTGCGCCGATGACACCTCCGCTGTACAGCCGGTGCGCATCCACCTGGACACCCGTGACCTGGCACCATTCGGCGCCCAGCTGTGGGTCGATTCGGTCGGTGCGCAACGCACGCTGCTGGCAAGCACTGATCCGGCGGAGCCAGCGCTGACCGTGGAGCATGCGCTCCCCGATCACTCGGTACTGTCATTGGTCCGCTCGGACAGCCAAGGGGTCCTGGCCCAGCAGCAGCTCGATCTGCCTCTTTGCACAAGCAACTCCACAGCACGCTGACGCTGAGCCACAACACCCCGGCCAAAAAAAAAAGCCGGTGCGGACTTCAGCGCACCGGCTTTCTTAAGCCTTCCTGGCGCTGCCCTTTCTCAGCGCGCTTCAACCACGTGCGTGGGCGGCTTGCGCTTCAGCCGCGACAAGGGGCGATCGATCAACACGACGATCAGCCACGAAAGCGCGACTGTGGCCGCGAACGCTGGGAGGAAAAAGGTTGTGAACGGACGAGTGAATCCGCAGGCACAGACGAACCAGGCTGCCACCGTGGTGTGGATCAGATAGATCGGATAGCTCAGGTCGCCCAGCATTTTGTCCAGCTTGCCGCCACGTTGCTGATGCAGTGACACCACCATCCACGCCGAAAGCAGCAAGGACGCATACAGGCCCCAATCCCACGGCCAGCTCGGCACGAAGAACCAGACCGCTCCATGCAGTAACCAGGCCGCGCAGCTGATGGCCGGCATGCGGATTCGCGCCAGGGATTCACGGTAATGGCAGACCAGGGCGCCCGTCGCGAACGGCAGCAGGCAAGGCAGGAAGGTGGCGTAGCGCTCACCGAAGCTGTCCTGATGGATGCCAAGCTTGAGATTGATAAGGGCGCCGATGACCACACCAAGTGCGGCTGCACCACGTGAGGTTGCCATCATCGGCATCAACAGATAGAAGCCCACTTCAATGGCCAGCGCATTCGCCACCGGAACCGGCAGGCCTCCGCGGGTAATGCCCGGGAACAGCGTGACAACGTAGGCCCAATCCTGCAGGCCACGAGGCATGTGGAACTCGCCATTGATCGGGCGCAGGTCAATGCCGACGCTGCCATAGTACCAGAGCGTCAGCAGGCCCATGATCGCGGCCAGCCAATACAGCGGGAAGATCCGCATGAAGCGGTTGAACGCATATGCCTTCAGGCCGGTGCGATCAAAGCCGTACTTGGTGGTCAACACCAGCGTCATCAGGAAGCCGCTGAGCACGAAGAATGCCCATACCGCGTAGGCGGCATATCCATGCGGCATGTTCGACCACAAGTGGGACGCCGCGACCAATGACGCGAGGACGAACCGGCTTGCGCCGAATCCAAACACAGGCATTTTCAAGGAACTGCTCCAATGGGCAGGAAACGAGGACGCAGGGTCGGCATGCCGTCAACGGGACGGGCATGCGGTGGCTACCGCGCGAACAGTGGCAAGGGTATTGCCGTTGCCGTCACTGAAGGTCAATACCGAACCGTCATTGATCCATGGTCCGGTGACCTCCGTGCCAGCAGCCGCACCTTCCACCCAGACCTTGGGTGTCTGCGTGAGGCTGCCAACCGTGATCTGCACGAAGGCGGCGTTCGGAACCTCGGACTTCCATACCACCTGCACCTCGGCTGACGCACCGGCCGCGCCGCTGCAATCCAGCTTGAGTACTGTAGGTTCGACCATCATGCCTGCAACACTGGCATGGACCAGGTTCAGGCCGGCAACGGACGCGTCAGTCACAGCAGCCTGCATGCCGGGCGCCTCGGACGTGGTTCCGACAGCTCCTGCGCGACGGCGGCCAGCCTCGTCACAACAGGCCGTCAGGGCCAGCGCCAGCACGCATGCCAGCAGCGCGCGCGATTGAATCCCCATGCAGTGCTCCCTACCCATCGCCACCGGAGGGCGGCGGAAACGAGGCATTCTTACCCATGCGCACCACAGCGTAAAGCCCGCGTTCACGTCCCCCGCAGCCCCGGCGACTGGCCTCGTCCCCGCCAGCGTCAGTGCGGGCGGGGACGAAACGGTGCCTCAGCGTGCCGCAACAGCGGCGGTCAGAATCCGGCGCAGTGCGTCATCGGAGTAGTGCTGTGCAATGAATGCTCGGCCGCCATCAGACACCTGCTGCCACCGCGCATCATCGCCCAGCAGCGACACAATCTGCGCAGCCATGCCTTCAGCGTCCTCAGCGGTGGGCATGAATGCCGACGCATTGCCCAAGCCCTGCATGCCAATCGAGGTAGTCACGCACGGCAGGCCATTGCGCAGGCTTTCCAGCACCTTGCCCTTCACCCCCCCGCCGAAACGCAACGGCGCAACCGCCACGCGCGCACGCCGGTACCAACCGGCCAGGACTTCGTCACTGACGTATCCGGTCACATCGATGCGTTCAGACGCCATCGCCTGGATTTCCGGACGCGGGTTGGAGCCAACCAGGCTCAACCGGACCGACGGTACCTGTGCCTGCACTCGGGGCAGCACTTCGCTGACAAACCACTGTGCCGCGTCGACATTGGGCGCATGCGCGAAGCCGGCGACGAACAGGATGTCATGGCGTTGCTCCGGGCCCGGCACATCGGCATCGGCAACAGGCTCATAGGCGTACAGCGGAATGGTCTCGGCGCGGGTCCCGGCCGATGGCGCATGGCTGGCCAGCCACGCACGTACATGGGCGGTTTCGTCCGTGGACGGATACAACACCACATCTGCCTGCTGCCAGAGGGCGTACTCGAAATCACGGAAGCGCGCGGCCTCACGTGCCAGGTCCTCATCCGGCTGCAGCTGCAGCTGCTGCTGCATGCGCAGGTGATGGATGTCGTGTCCGTAATAGACGAGGGTGGCCCTGCTATGGCGGCGTACGCTGGCTACCAGCTCAGCCGACACATGTGGCCGGTTGAGAATCACCACGTCCAGATACTGGCCATTAGCGGTCATCCAGGCCTCGAACCCAGCCGCGCCAACACAGCCGACCCCATGCATCACTTCGATGCCCTTGCGCTGCAGTGGCGGCGCGTACTGGTCATCGTAGTAGGCATTGGCGGGCCAGAAGGTTACCTGGCATCCCTCTTCCAGCAGGGTATGCAGCACCTGGCAGGTCGCACGCGAGCCGGCATCGCGGTCAGGCTGCGGAATATAGTGGTCCACCACCAGCACGTGGCGCTTGTTGCGCGAACGGTCCCGCGCCAGGAACACATGCTCGCCATTGGCGAACTGGCCCTGCTCCAGGGTCGGCATCCAGCGTGCGAGGAACTTGTCACGGTTGACCGCCTGCCATGCCTTGACCCCACTGCCCTCATCGGTGCCGCTGGACACGCCTTCGTAATGCACCACGACCGATGCCGGCTGCATGTAGACCTTCAACCCACGCTCGCGCACACGGAAGGCGATGTCGGTGTCTTCGTAGTAGGCAGGCGCAAAATGCTCGTCGAAGCCACCGAGCTCCTGGAACAGCTGCAGCGGCAGCATGATCGAGGCACCGGAGATGTAGTCTGCTTCCTTCAGATAGCCATAGGCCGGCAGGGATGGATCCTGCAGGCGCCCGAAATTCCACGCGCTGCCATCTGACCAGACGATGCCACCGGCTTCCTGCAGTCGGCCATCCGGGTAGACCAGTTTGGAGCCCACCAGGCCGGCATCCGGATGCGACTGGAAAACGTCCACCAATGTATCCAGCCAGCCCGGTCGCACTTCGGTGTCGTTGTTGAGCAGGTAGACGTAACGGCCCTTGGCCAAGGTCAACGCCTGGTTGCAGGAGCGCAGGAAACCGAGGTTCTTCGGATTGACGTGATAGCGCAGGCCCGGAATGCTGCCCAGCGCATCGATCCGCGCATCACCGGAAGCGTCCTCCAGTACCAGTACCTCAAACGATACGCGTGCACCCACGCGCGCGATCGAGGCCACGCAGGCCAGGCTCTGCTCGTAGTTGCCGTAGGTAGGAATGACGATGCTGACGACCGGATCTACGACATCGGCAAAACGCAGGCTCTGTTGCACCGACTGCGGGTCGCGGTGTACTTCTTCCAGCAGCAGCCCATCCAGCGGCGCAGGAACCGCTGCTGCCTGGCTAAGCAGCATGCGCTTGGCCATCGGAACGAAGGGCTTCATCAAGGGATGGCGAGCCAACCCGGAGTTGCGTAATGACTGCAACACCGCGTGCCACTCGCCTCGCAGCACGCGGCCTGCCAAGCGGATCGGCTTGGTGATGCGCCAGGAGCGGGAGGCGATCAGCGAGGCAGTCAGGGCCTGCAGTGACTCGAGCTCGGCACGATACGACTCCAGTACCGCTGAGACGTCCTGCGACTCTCCTCCCGCAGCCAGCCCTCCTGCCGCCGCAGGCTGGGTGACCCCGGAACGCTGGATCAGCTGCTCGATCTGCGCATGCTGCTGCTGCAGGGCGCTGCGCGCGGCATCGGTCAGACCGGAGATGGTGTTGATCTGCTGCTGCAGGTGCGCGCGCGCATCCCAGATTTCGGCCATCGCCCTTTCCAGGCGGTCGGCCCTGGCCTTCTCGGCAGCCAGTGCATCCTGCTGCGCTTGTTGCTGCTCACGCGCCGCATCGAGCTGGCCATGCAGTTGAGCCACCACACCCTGCTCGCGTACCACATGGCCGCGCAGCTCACCGATTTCGGCGTCCTGCGCCTGCGCCCAACGCGCTACTTCATGGTGGTGGGCGTAGAGGTCTTCGGCTTCGGTATACAGGATGGACGCGGGCAACTGCGGTAGCAGCGAGGCATCGGCTGCGGCCACGACGACGAAGTACACCGCATCGGGAATCACCGCGGCGCGCTCCTGCACACCCTCGCCGGTATCGGTCAACGCCTGGTACACCGGCTGTGCCGGACCATCATCGAGCAGGGTGATGGTCGAACAGACCGACATGCGGTGCCCGCACAGGCGCGAGGCAGGAAAATGCCGCGAGACCAATGCCTGGAACTCACCCAGGTACAGCTCCTTCACGTGGTACTCGTTGTGGTAGCCAGCGCGGTCGGAGTAAACCTCCTTGTTCGGGGAGGACATGATCATCACACCATCCGGCCGCAGCACGCGGCGGATCTCGGCCATCATCTCTTCCTGCTCGTACAGGTGTTCGATCGTCTCGAACGAGATCACGACGTCAACACTGGCGTCCGGCAGCGGAATCGCTGCAGCCGACCCCTGCAGGTACTGCAGGTTGGTGCGGTCGGCGTAGCGCTCCGCAGCGTGCGCAACGGCGTCATGGGAAATGTCCACGCCCCTGACCGAACGCGCGCGGCTGGCCAGCATCGCGCTGCCATAGCCTTCGCCGCTGGCCACATCCAGCACGTCCTTGCCTTCCACCAGGGGCAGGCACCACGCATACCGGTGCAGGTGCTCCTGGCGGATGACACCCTGTTCGGTGGGGACGAAACGTTCGCCGGTGAACTCGATCATCAGGATTCCTTGGTGACATCGATGGCCAGCATGGGCAGGCCCACCAGGCCGAAGCGCATCGTCTCGTCGATCGCGCGGAACTCCAGCGCGTCGTGGATCCAGTGCTGCTGGGTGTGATCGTGCTGGTCGCCGGAGGCCACCGCAGCATCGATCATGTAGGAGCCGGATGGCATCACCGGCATGCGGAACAGGAACGAGGCGACGATGCTTTCACCCGCCTGGCCGCCCACGGGGCTGTCCTTGCAGGCGAAGTAGCTGTTGTCGCCGAACAGGCGCTGCCCCAGGCGATCCTTGAAGTAGAAGCCGACGATCACGCTGTCCAGCGCCTGCACCAGTTCGACACGGATGCGCAGCCGGACCAGCTCGCCGCCCTCGGCCATGCCCAGCGGCGCCCCCGCCTCATCGTTCAGCGCCACATCAACGATGCGCGCACCCTGGGCACCAAATTCCTGCCCTACATTGTCCGGATCGAACTGGAACAACGCGATGCGGTTGCTGGCGCCAGCGGCCTGCAGCGCCTCCAGGCGGAAGTCCGGCGCATCTGTGGCCAGGCGTTTTTGTTTCTTTTCGACCACCACGTCGTCCACGCCCGCCTCGCGACGGCCTACCACGTGCTGCTCGGTCATGTACGCTTCGATCACTTCCTGCGACGTGCCCGAAAGGCGCATCTGGCCGTGCTGCAGCCACACCGCGCTTTCGCACAGGTTGGTTACCGCGGCCGCGTCATGGCTGACGAACAGCAGCGTTCCGTTCTTCTGGAACTCGCGCAGGAAGCGCATGCATTTCTGCGAGAAGAAGGCGTCACCTACGGCCAGCGCCTCGTCGATGATCAGGATGTCGGCATCGACATGAGCAATCACGGCAAAGGCCAGGCGTACCGACATGCCGCTGGAATAGCTGCGCACTGGCTGGTCGATGAATTCACCGATGTCGGCGAAGGCCAGGATGCTGTCCATGCGCGCTTCAATCTGCGGCCGGGTCAGGCCGAGAATCGTGGCGTTGAGATAGACATTCTCACGCCCGGTGAATTCGGGATTGAAGCCGCTACCCAGCTCAAGCAGGGCCGCGACCCGCCCTTTGACTGTGATGCGGCCCTCGGTCGGGTTGAGGGTGCCGGCGATCATCTGCAGCAGGGTGGACTTGCCCGAGCCGTTGCGGCCGACAATACCCACCGTCTGCCCGCGGCGGATCGAGAAACTGACGCCACGCAGCGCCCAGAAATCCTTGTAGAAGGATTTGCGCTTGCCGGCCAGGGCCTGCAACAGGCGGTGCGAGGGGCGTTCGTACATGTGGTACGCCTTGCCCACGCCCTGCACATCGATGACGATGTCGCCGTCGGTCAGCTCAGAGGACATCGGCAAACCCCACGCGCAGCTTGTTGAACATGCGATGGCCCAGCAGAGCCACCGCGCAGGCGATCAGGGTGTAGACACCGAGGCCGGCCCAGTCGGGCAGGCGGCCCCAGATCACCACTTCGCGTACCTGGTCGATGATGAAGGTCAGCGGGTTCAGCTCGAACACGATGCGATAGCTTTCCGGCACCGATTCGACCGGCACGATGGCCGAAGACAGGAACAGCATCGCCGCCGCCATCACCCCGGCGAACTGGCCGATGTCACGCAGGTATACGCCCAGCGACGAGACGATCCAGCCCACGCCAGCGGTGAGGATCACAAGCGGGATGACTACCACCGGCAGCAGGATGGCCGTAGCCGGGATACTGCCCTTGATCGCCAGCTGCAGCAGCAGCAGCACCACCATGTTCATCAACAGGTGGAACAGCGCCGAGAAAGTCATGCTCCACACCAGGATGTCCAGCGGGAACACCACACGCTTCACGTAGCCGGTGTTGGCTACGATCAACTGCGGAGCGCGGGTGAAGCACTCAGCAAAGAACCCGTGCACGGTCAGGCCCGCGAACAGGATCAGTGCAAAGTCGGTGGTCGATCCGGTCGATCCCGGCCAGCGGCCTTTCATCACGAAGCCGAAGGCCAGGGTGTAGACCAGCAGCATCAGGAAGGGGCTGATCAATGACCACAACAGGCCAAAGCTGGCGCCACGATAGCGGCCCAGCACTTCGCGCTGGCTCAGTTCGAACGTCAGCGAACGATGCTTGCCGAAAACCGAGAGGATTCCCATCAGCCGGCCTGCTGCACCAGCGCCCGTTCCAGATCCACCTGCAGATCCCCCAGATCCTCCACACCCACGCTCAGCCGCACCAGCGCATCGCTGATGCCCAGCTGTTCCCGCCGCGCGACCGGGATCGAGGCGTGCGTCATCACCGCCGGATGGTTGACCAGGCTTTCCACGCCACCCAGCGACTCGGCCAGGGTGAACAGCTCGGTCTTCTCGCAGAAGCGCTTGGCCGCCTCGAAACCGCCCTTGAGGACGATCGAGACGATGCCGCCGTAGCCGCCCATCTGGCGGGTCGCCAGCTCATGCTGCGGGTGCGACGGCAGGCCCGGGTAGATCACCTTTTCCACCGCCGGATGCTTTTCCAGCCACTGGGCCAGGGCCAGCGCGTTGGCGCAGTGCGCCTTCATGCGCAGCGGCAGGGTCTTCAGGCCACGCAGGGCCAGGAAGCTGTCGAACGGGCCCTGCACGCCACCCACCGAGTTCTGCAGGAAGGCCATCTGCTCGGCCAGTTCGGCGTTGTCGCCGACCACGACCATGCCACCGACCATGTCCGAGTGGCCATTGAGGTACTTGGTGGCCGAGTGCAGCACCAGGTCCGCGCCCAGCTCCAGCGGGCGCTGCAGCATCGGCGAGGCGAAGGTGTTGTCGACCACCACGATCAGGCCGTGGCGCTTGGCGATGGCGGCCACCGCAGCGATGTCCACGATCTTCAGCATCGGATTGGTCGGGGTCTCGATCCAGACCATCTTCGTCTTTGGCGTGATGGCTGCCTCGAACGCGGCCAAGTCGGTCAGGTCGACGAAGCTGAAGTCCAGCCCGGCGGTGCGGCGACGCACGCGCTCGAACAGGCGGAAGCTGCCGCCGTAGATGTCGTCCATCGCCACCACGTGGCTGCCGGCGTCCAGCAGCTCGATCACGGTCGAGCTGGCCGCCATGCCCGAAGCGAAGGCGAAGCCACGGGTACCGCCTTCCAGCGACGCCACGCACCGCTCATAGGCGAAGCGGGTCGGGTTGTGGGTACGCGAGTACTCGAAGCCCTGATGCTCGCCCGGGCTGGACTGGGCATAGGTCGAGGTGGCGTAGATCGGTGGCATCACCGCGCCGGTGCTGGGATCGGGCGACTGACCGCCGTGGATGGCCAGCGTGGCCAGGGCCAGGGCGCGATCCTGGGAAGTAGCGTTGGACATGTTCTTTCCTGAGGGGCGCCGACACGCGGCGCCATCGAAGGTGCGGAAGTCTACCAGCGCGGCCTTAACGACCTTTGACGCGGATAAACCGGGATTCAGCAGCGAACGTCTGCGATCAGCGGCTTACTGCACGCGACGGCGCAGATAGTTCAGCAGGTCGATACGGGTGATCAGGCCCAGGAAAGTGTCGCCGTCCATCACGATCGCCACCTGGCCGCGGTCGAACACCGGCAACAGCGCCTCGATCGGCGACTTCACGTCCAGCCGGTCCAGCTTGCTGACCATCGCGGTGGCGACGGTGTCGCGGAAACGTGCCTCATCGCCATACACATGCAGCAGCACGTCGCTTTCGTCGACGATGCCGACCAGCTGGTCGCCGTCCATCACCGGCAGCTGCGAGACGTCGTACAGCTTCATGCGCTGGTAGGCGGTGGTCAGCAGGTCGTTCGGTCCGATCACGACAGTGTCGCGCTGGCCGTACGGGCGCAGGATCAGGTCGCGCAGGTCGCCGTGCTGCGGGCGCTGCAGGAAGCCGTTGTCCAGCATCCAGTAGTCGTTGTACATCTTCGACAGGTACTTGTTGCCGGTGTCGCAGACCAGTACCAGCACCCTCTTCGGCGTGGTCTGTTCCTTGCAGTACTTCAGTGCCGCAGCCAGCAGGGTGCCGGTGGACGAGCCGCCCAGGATGCCTTCCTTGCCCAGCAGCTCGCGCGCGGTGTGGAAGCTCTCCGCATCGGTGATGGCATAGGCCTTCTTCACCCGACTGAAATCGGAAATCGACGGCAGGAAGTCCTCGCCGATGCCCTCCACCAGCCAGCTGCCCGACTTGTCGTTCAGATTGCCGTCGTTGATGTACTCGGCCAGGATCGAGCCAACCGGGTCGGCCAGCACCAGCTCGGTCTTCGGCGACAGCTTGGCGAAGGCGCGCGACAGGCCGGTCATGGTGCCGGAGCTGCCACAGCCGAACACGATGGCATCGAGGTCGCCGCCCATCTGCTCGAGGATCTCCGGGCCGGTACCGAATTCATGCGCGGCCGGATTGTCCGGGTTGCCGAACTGGTTGATGAAGTACGCGCCCGGGGTCTGCTCGGCAATGGTCTTGGCCAGATCCTGGTAGTACTCAGGGTGGCCCTTGGCCACGTCCGAGCGGGTCAGACGCACTTCAGCGCCCATCGCCTTCAGGTTGAAGATCTTTTCCCGACTCATCTTGTCGGGAACGACCAGAATGAGCTTGTAGCCCTTCTGCTGGGCCACCAGGGCCAGGCCCAGGCCGGTGTTGCCAGCGGTGCCCTCGACCAGGGTCGCGCCAGGTTTCAGGTCGCCGCGCTTCTCCGCCGCTTCGATCATCGACAGGCCGATGCGATCCTTGATCGATCCGCCCGGGTTGGCGCTCTCCAGCTTCAGGTAGAGCTCGCAGACGCCGGTGTCCAGGCGCTGGGCCTTGACGATCGGGGTCTGGCCGATGAGTTCGAGGACGGAAGAATGGATGGGCATTCGGAGGACTTTCGGTTCGCGCCACGCAGGGCCGGACCGATGATTATCCGACGGATGGCGATGAAAGTCAGGTCGCTGCGGCAGCGGCGTGCCCGCCGTAAAAAAGAGATGCGGACGGCCCCGGATCGACGAGGAGACCGGTACCGCCCGCATCGGTGAGTCGTGCCTGCAGGCCAAGGCACCACCGCTTGTGGTGCCTTGGCGCGGCCGCCTCATCGGCGGTGCCGCGATGCCGGGGCAGAAGCGCCCGGCGGGGCCATCGATGGCCGGGTCACGCCGTTCCGGGCGTGACGGGGTGCGTCAAAGCGTGGGGGACGTCGTTGGGAGCGGTGTTTCGTACATTCGCAGAAGTCGTTGCTTGGCCAGCAGCTTTTCGCGCTTCATGCGACCCAGGGTGACATCATCGATCGGGAGTACACCCAACTCCGCGTCCATGCACTTCTTGTTCAACTTGCGGTGCTGGTCATGGAGTGCCCTGAACTCCGGATCACGCGCGCGACGGGCGTCGATCTCGCTCTGGGGCTGATCTTCAAACATGATGGACCTCCTTCGACAGATACACGAACGCCCCGGCCGCAAGGCACGGGGCGTTGTTCATGGAGGAGCGCCGGTCGATGGCCACCTGGACGCCTGCAACGACCTGCGGCACTGGCCTGCGCACGTCGATTCGCTGCGGTTCGCGCCCTGTTTGCATCGGCCCGGCCCTCCCATCGTCCGGTCCGCGGCATTGCGTCCCGGACGATTGACCCTACGCCTGCTCAAGGCGGGGAACAAGACCCCTGCGGCAAAAAGACCGAACCCCGCCGGGGCGGGGTTCAGGCTGAATGCTCATCGCAACGAAAAACAAACAATATCAAGCAATTACGGGGCGATGATGACCTCGGCCGAACGCGCCTGGGTGGAGGCCGCCTTCTTGCCAGCGAGCTGGATCCGGTTGCTGGCGACACCGGCCGCGACCAGCGCATCGCGCAGCGCTTCGGCACGCTTCTGGCCTACGCCGTTCGCGTTGTCGTAGGCCTCGATGCGCAGGCGGCCCTTCTTGCCGATGTTCAGGTATTCGGCCAACGCCTTGGCCTGGTTGCGGGCCCCGCCGGACAGGCTGGAGGCGCCGGCGGTGAACGCGTCACCACGGAAGGTGAAGACTTCGCCGCGACCATCGAACTTCGAGGCCGGCAGTTTCTGACCGGACACCAGCTCGGCTTCCTCGCGGGCCAGCTTGGCGGCGTTCTGCTGGGCAGCGCTGAGGCGCTGCTGCTGCTTGCCGGCCACGCTGGTCAGGGCGTTCTCGGCGTCCTGGCGGGCCAGGGTTTCGGCCTCGGCGGCCTGGCGCAGGCGCTCGGCCTCCTCCGCCTGCATCTGCGCCTGCATGCGCAGCTGCTCGGCTTCCTGGCGGGCGCGGGCGGCGTCGCGGCGGCTGGCCTCGATCAGCAGGTCGCTGCGGGTCCGCTCCAGGCGGTCGACCTCGCGCGCGGCCAGGGCGGTGCGCACAGCGGTCTCGGCGATCTCCACCCGGCGCTCGGCCAGGTAGGTGGCCAGCTCCTGGTCGCGGCGCTTGGCCTTGTCCAGGGTGGCGATGGCCTGCTGGGCCTGCATGCGCTCGAAGGCGCCCAGCTCAGCGGTGTCGGGATTGGCCTGGATGGCCATCAGGCGCTGGCTCAGCTGCGCCACCATCGGGTTGTCGGCGGCCATGGACAGGGGCGGCAGCGCCAGCAGCGCGGCCAGGGTTGCGGCAGTCATCGGCTTCACCGGCGGTCCTCCCCGGTCGACAGCTGGCGTTGCAGCTGGTTGACCTCGTTGCGGCGCAGCTGCAGCTGCGCGGTCACGGTGGCTTCCTCGCTGCGGACGCGGGCCAGGTCGGCATCGGCAGCGGCGCGCAGGGCGATCGCCGGGGCGTTCTTGCGCTCGCGGCGGTCGCCGGCGGCGCGCTGGGCCTGCTCCAGCCCCTGCCGGGCCAGCCCGATCAGGTCCGGGGCGTACTGGTCGGCATCGGCCTGGGTGGCCTTGTCGACCGCCTGCCGGGCCTGGGCCAGTTCCAGTGCGCCGTCCTGCGCCCAGGCGGGGGCAGACAGTGCGAATGCAAACGCCATCACATACAGGCCATGGCGCATTCGTGCGAAGCTAAGTCGTTTCATTGGGGAGGCCGTACCGGTTGTCGGTTCACGGCCATTGTCGTCAAGCCGACACCGTGCTGGCAACGGGCGTCGGCCGTTTCGTTGGGGAAAATTCGCAATGGATATCGGCTACTTCCTGAAGCTGATGACCGAAAAGAACGCTTCGGACATGTTCCTGACCACCGGAGCACCGGTCTACATCAAGATCGAGGGGAAGCTTTATCCGCTGGGCAACACCGGCCTGCCGCCGGGCATGGTCAAGAAGATCGCCTACTCGCTGATGGACGAAGGCCAGGTGCCGCAGTTCGAGCGCGAGCTGGAGCTCAACATGGCCATCGCCCTGCCCGATGCCGGGCGCTTCCGCGTCAACGTGTTCAAGCAGCGCGGCGAGGTCGGCATGGTCATCCGCGCCATCCGCAGCCGCATCCCGAGCATCGAGGAGCTGAACCTGCCGCAGGTGCTGAAGGACGTCATCATGACCCCGCGCGGGCTGGTGCTGGTGGTGGGGTCCACCGGTTCCGGCAAGTCCACCTCGCTGGCGTCGATGATCGACCACCGCAACAGCACCACCACCGGCCACATCCTCACCATCGAGGACCCGATCGAGTACCTGCACAAGCACAAGATGTCGATCGTCAACCAGCGCGAGGTCGGGCTGGACACCCATGCCTTCCACAACGCGCTGAAGAACGCGATGCGTGAAGCGCCGGACGTGATCCTGATCGGCGAGATTCTGGACGCGGAAACGATGGAGGCCGCCATCGCTTTCGCCGAGACCGGCCACCTGTGCCTGGCCACCCTGCACTCCAACAACGCCGACCAGACCATCGAGCGCATCCTCAACTTCTTCCCGGAAAGCGCGCACAAGAACGTGCTGATGAACCTCGCGCTAAACCTGCGTGCAGTGATCAGCCAGCGCCTGGTGAAGAACAAGGAAGGCCGTCGCCTGCCGGCCACCGAGGTGCTGATCAACACGCCGATGATCCGCGACCTGCTGCGTCGTGGCCAGGTGCACGAGATCAAGGCGGCGATGGAAGGCTCGCTGGAGGAAGGCATGGAGAGCTTCGACCAGTGCCTGTTCCGGTTGGCCAAGGCTGGCACCATCGAGCAGGAGGAGGCCCTGCGCGCGGCCGACTCGCGCGATGGCCTGGCGCTGAAGTTCCGCCTGTCCGAAGGTAGCAGCGGCGAACACGACCCTTACGCGGATTTCTCGGCCGGCGCGCCGAGCATCACCCACGGGTTCTGACCTGAAGGGTTCAGGGGCGGTCTCATCCAATGAGACCGCCGATCCGTAGGTTTCCGCAATGGAAACCATCCGCAAGCTTGCCATCCTGGCTGACGCCGCCAAATACGATGCCTCCTGCGCCTCCAGCGGCTCGGGCAAGCGCGACTCACGCGCCAGCGGCGGCATCGGCAGCACCGAAGGCATGGGCATCTGCCACAGCTATACGCCGGATGGCCGTTGCGTTTCGTTGCTGAAGATCCTGCTGACCAACTTCTGCGTCTACGACTGCGCGTACTGCGTGAACCGCGTGTCCAGCAACGTGCCCCGCGCGCGCTTCAGCGTGGACGAGGTGGTCGCGCTGACGCTGGACTTCTACAAGCGCAACTACATCGAGGGCCTGTTCCTTTCCAGCGGCATCATCCGCAATGCGGACTACACCATGGAGCAGATGGTGGAAGTAGCACGGCAACTGCGCGAGGAACACCGCTACGCCGGTTACATCCACCTCAAGACCATTCCCGAAGCGTCGCCGGAACTGCTGGCCAGCGCCGGGCGTTACGCCGACCGGCTGTCGATCAACGTGGAGCTGCCCACCGAAGCCGGGCTGAGCGCGCTGGCACCGGAGAAGACCGTACAGTCCATCCGCGGTGCGATGGGCGAGCTGCGCTGGCGCATCGAGGAAGCGAAGGAAGCGCGTAAGGTGCCAGCGGTGGTCGGGCCGGTGTCCACCCGCAGCGCACGCCCGCGCCCTCCCCGTTTCGCACCGGCCGGGCAGAGCACGCAGATGATCGTCGGCGCCGACGGCGCCAACGACCGGCAGATCCTCGCCAGCGCCGATGCGTTGTACGGCAACTACCGCATGCGCCGGGTGTACTACTCCGCCTTCAGCCCGATTCCGGATGCCAGCCGCCAGCTGCCGCTGCAGCCGCCGCCCCTGCAGCGCGAGCACCGCCTCTACCAGGCCGACTGGCTGCTGCGCTTCTACGGCTATGGCGTGGATGAAATCACCGATACCACCCAGGCCGGCATGCTCGATCTGGACATCGACCCGAAGATGGCCTGGGCGATCCGCCACCCCGAACGCTTCCCCGTGGATCTCAACCGCGCGCCGAAGGAAATGCTGCTGCGCGTACCCGGGCTGGGCGTGCGCAATGTGAAGCGGGTGCTGATGGCGCGCCGCCACGGTCGCCTGCGGGTTGCCGATGTGGCACGCCTGAAGGCGCCGATGAGCAAACTGCTGCCATTCGTGCTGCTGGCCGACCACCACCCGCGCAGGGCGCTGGACGATCCGGCGGCGCTGCGCGCCCAATTGGCCCCACCGCCCCGTCAGGGATCGCTGTTCGATGCCCCACCGTCAGCCTGACGCACAGCGCTGGTCGCTGCGGGTGGACCCGCCGTGGTCGCTGGAGGCCTGGCGCAACGGTGCGCGCGATGCCCTGTTGCGCGGCATCGCACCGGAACAGCTCGACTGGCTGGAGGGCAGCGAGGCATCACTGCTGGATGCGCCGGCGGTCAGCTCCGCGCCCGTCCTGGCCGATGCCGGCGTGCCGAACGTACCGCGCGACTTCCTTGAACTGGCGGCCACCTGCCTGTGCCATCGCGATGTGCAACGCATGGCCCTGCTGTACCGGTTGCTGTGGCGCATCACCCATGGCGAGCGCTCGGTGCTGACCAATCCCGCCGATGCCGACGTGCTGCGCGCAACCGCCCTCGCCCAGGCCGTTCGCCGCGATACCCACAAGATGAAAGCGTTCGTGCGCTTCCGGGAGGTGCGCGGCCAACCCGAGGCGTTCATCGCGTGGTTCGAGCCAGAGCACCACATCGTCGATCGGGTGGCGCCGTTTTTCGCGCGCCGCTTCACCGGCATGCACTGGGCCATACTGACGCCGTCACGCAGCGTGGCATGGGATGGACAAGCGCTGGCCTTCGGCCCCGGCGCACGGCGCGAGGACGCCCCGGCAGAGGATGCACGGGAGGCGTTGTGGCAGACCTATTACGCCAGCATCTTCAATCCGGCCCGGCTCAATACCCGGATGATGATGCAGGAGATGCCTGCCAAGTACTGGCGCCACCTGCCCGAGGCGCAGCTGCTGCCGCGCCTGGTGCGCGATGCGGGCGATCGCGTGCAGGAAATGCATGACCGGCCCGCGCAGGCACCGCAACGGAAGATACCTGCGCGGGCGCTGGCGCCAATGCCCGCCGCCGACGCCAAGGGATTGCAGACACTGCGCCAACAGGCGCTGGCCTGCCGCCAGTGCCCGCTGTGGGAAGCGGCCACGCAGGGGGTGTTCGGTGAAGGCCCGGTCGATGCCCGGATCATGGTGGTCGGCGAGCAGCCGGGCGACGTCGAGGATCTGCGCGGCCAGCCATTCGCCGGCCCGGCCGGCCAGTTGCTGGACCGTGCGCTGGCTGAACTGGGAATCGATCGCGCGGCACTGTACCTGACCAATGCGGTGAAGCACTTCCACCATGAGCGCCGCGGCAAGATCCGGCTGCACAAGCGTCCGGAAAGCCGCCACATCCAGGCCTGCCGGCCATGGCTGATGGGCGAGATCGCGCGGGTGCGGCCGCAGGTCATCGTCTGCCTCGGCGCAACCGCGGCAGCCTCGGTATTTGGCCGTGATGTCAATCTGTCACGCGACCGTGGACGCTGGCACACGCTGGAGGACGGCACCCGCGGCTACGCCACCGTGCATCCGGCGTGGGTGCTGCGGCAGGGCGATGGCGCCCGCCGCGAACAGGCCTATGCGCTGTTCCGCGATGATCTCGCGCAACTGCTGCAAGAAGGGGACGGAGGGGATTAAGTCGTATATGCATTTACGACGTAATCCCCTCCGTCCCCTTTTTTTGGGTTCAGGCGGCGTCGGGCTGGTTTTCCGGGCGGGCGCGGTCGAACGCGTCCAGCGCCTGGCAGGCCGCTTCGATGCGGCGCAGGGTCGGGTACGGCGTCAGGTCCAGGCCGAAGCGGTGTGCGTTGTAGAGTTGCGGCAGCAGGCAGAGGTCGGCCAGGCCCGGACGATCGCCGTGGCAGAACGTGCCTGTGTCACCGCTGTTGGCCAGCAGCGTTTCCATGGCCTGGAAGCCTTCGGCCATCCAGTGCAGGGTCCACTGCGCGCGGGCGTCGGCCGGCAGCTGCAGGTCGCGCTCCAGGTACTGCATCACCCGCAGGTTGTTGATCGGATGGATATCGCAGGCCACCAGCTGGGCCAGCGCCCGCACCCGCGCGCGGCCGGCGGCGTCGGCCGGCAGCAGCGGTACCTGCGGGAAGCGCTCATCCAGATATTCCACGATCGCCAGTGACTGGGTCAGCACTTGACCCTCATGCAGCAGCGTCGGCACCAGCTGCTGCGGATTGAGCGTGCGATAGGCGTCCAGGTGCTGCTCGCCACCCTCGCGCACCAGGTGCACCGGCCGCGCCTCCCAGGCCAGGCCCTTCAGCTCCAGGCCGATGCGCACGCGGTAGGCGGCGCTGGATCGCCAGTAGGTGTACAGCACGATGCCGTCGCCGACCGGGCCGTCGTCAACCAGGATGTCCATCGCCGCCTCCATGCTCAGGGCTTGGCCGCCTGTTCGATGCGCTGCTCGATCGCGCCGAAGATGCTGTTGCCCGCGGCATCAAGCATCTCGATGCGGACCACGTCGCCGAAGGACATGAACGGTGTGCTCGGCTTGCCGTCGCGCAGGGTCTCCACCACGCGCTGCTCGGCGAAGCACGATGCGCCCTTGCTGGTGTCTTCGTTGGCGATGGTGCCCGAGCCGACGATGGTGCCGGCGCCCAGCGGACGGGTCTTGGCCGCATGCGCGACCAGTTCGGCGAAGTTGAACTGCATGTCCACGCCCGCTTCCGGCGCACCGAACCACTTACCGTTGATGTGGGTCAGCAGCGGCAGGTGCACCTTGCTGTCCTGCCAGGCCGCACCCAGCTCATCCGGGGTGACGAACACCGGCGACAGCGCCGAACGCGGCTTGGACTGCAGGAAGCCGAAGCCCTTGGCCAGCTCGCCCGGGATCAGGTTGCGCAGCGAGACATCGTTGACCAGGCCGACCAGCTGGATATGGCCCGCCGCCTGTTCCGGGGTGGCGGCCATCGGCACGTCGTCGGTGATCACCACGATCTCCGCTTCCAGGTCGATGCCGTAGTCCTCGCTGACCACCTTGACCGCATCGCGCGGGCCGTGGAAGCCGGCACTGGTGGCCTGGTACATCAGCGGATCGGTGTAGAAGCTCTCCGGCACCTCGGCGCCACGGGCACGGCGCACGCGTTCGACGTGCGGCAGGTACGCGCTGCCATCGACGAACTCATAGGCGCGCGGCATCGGCGCGGCCAGTGCCTGCGGGTCAAGGTCGAACACGCCATCGGCGTCGCCGGCGTTGAGCGATTCATACAGGGCGTTCAGGCGCGGCGCGATGTGGCTCCAGTCTTCCAGGGCCTGCTGCAGGGTGGCGGCAATGCCGGTGGCGCGCACGCCGTGGCGCAGGTCGCGCGAGACGACGATCAGGGTGCCGTCGCGGCCGCCTTCCTTCAAAGAACCAAGCTTCATGGGTGGGTGTCCGGAGTCGTGGGCAAACAAGTTTCAAGTGTAATCAAATCTGCGGCGGCGCCAAGCTGCAGCGCGGCATCGGCCCACCCTACCGTAGTGGGGGTCGGCAGGGCTTGCAGCCCTGCACCTGCGTCAAGCCAAGGCAACGTCAAATGCCAAAGCGGCTCTGGTTTCCTGTGAGTTGGGTGGGGCGGTGTGG
>NZ_JAOCEW010000040.1:0-41512 GCF_029841665.1 Stenotrophomonas sp. GD03819 | reverse complement strand
ATTTCATCCACTCATGGCGTGGATCTACTGGCCGCCGGCCAATTGTCGAAGGCGGGGCACTGTGGGTTTGCGGGGTGTGAGCCGCATGGATGCGGCGACCAAGGCTACATGGACGTACTTGCGCCGTCCCCGCACACCCACAGTGCCCCGCCATCCCACGGAATGCCAGCTTTCGCTGTTGACGTTGCTGTTGCCTCTGCAGGTGCAGGGCGCAGCCCTGCCGAACACCCTTTACAACGGCAGCGGGGCCTGCGCCGGATCGATACGCCCTTCACCGCGGGTGATCTTCTTGAACTCGGCGCGGCTGACCGACACGTAGCGGTCGTTGCCGCCGATCTCCACCTGCGGGCCGTCCTGTACCGCGTGGCCATGCTCGTCCACGCGCACGGTCATCGTCGCCTTCTTGCCGCTGTGGCAGATGGTCTTGATCTCCTGCATCTCGTCGGCCCAGGCCAGCAGGTACTGGCTGCCTTCGAACAGCTCGCCGCGGAAGTCGGTGCGCAGGCCGTAGCACAGCACCGGAATGCGCAGCTGGTCGACCACCTCGCTGAGCTGCCAGACCTGGGCGCGGGTCAGGAACTGCGCCTCGTCCACCAGCACACAGCCCATCGGCCCGTTCGTCGCCAGGTCCTGCTCGACCCAGCGTTGCAGGTCGGTGTCACGATCGAAGGCCATGCCCTCGGCGCGCAGGCCGATCCGCGAGGCGACCACGCCGGCGCCGGCACGATCGTCCAGGCGCGGGGTCAGGATCGCCACCCGCATGCCGCGCTCGCGGTAGTTGTGAGCGCTCTGCAGCAGGGTGGTGGTCTTGCCGGCGTTCATCGCCGAATAGTAGAAATAGAGCTTGGCCATCGACGGATTGTACGCCGCAGCTCCGCTCCGCCGAAGCCGTTCAGCAACCCCGCCGGCGGCCCGCTGTGGTCGTCACCCGGCCCCGCTACAATCCCCATCCCATGCACGGTCTCAATCCCCCCCAAGCCGCCGCCGTCCTGCACATCGAAGGTCCGTTGCTGGTGCTCGCCGGCGCGGGCAGCGGCAAGACGCGCGTGATCGTGGAAAAGATCGCCCACCTGATCGGCTGTGGCCGTTATCCGGCGCGCCGCATCGCAGCGATCACCTTCACCAACAAGTCGGCCAAGGAAATGCGCGAGCGTGTGGCCAAGCGCCTGCGCGAGCAGGATGCCGACGAGGTGACCATCTGCACCTTCCATGCGCTGGGCCTGAAGTTCCTGCAGATCGAACACGCCGCCGTGGGCCTGAAGCGTGGATTCTCGATCTTCGATGCCGACGATGCCGCTGCGCAGATCAAGGACCTGATGTATGGGGCCAAGCCCGACGACATCGAGGACATGAAGAACCTGGTGTCGCGCGCCAAGAACGCCGGCCTGTCGCCCGAACAGGCGATGGCCGCCGCGCGCAGCAACCGCGAGAAAGAAGCGGCCAGTGTCTACGAGCGTTACCAGCTGCGCCTGACGGCGTTCAACGCGGTCGACTTCGATGACCTGATCCGTTTGCCGGTGCAGATCCTGGAGGAAAATCCGGAGATCGCGCTGGCCTGGCGTGAGCGCATCGGCTACCTGCTGGTGGACGAATGCCAGGACACCAACGACGCGCAGTACCGGCTGCTCAAGCAGCTGGCCGGTGAGAAGGGCAACTTCACCTGCGTGGGCGATGACGATCAGTCGATCTACGCCTGGCGTGGTGCCAACCCGGAAAACCTGCAGCAGATGGGGCGCGATTACCCCACGCTGGAAATCATCAAGCTGGAGCAGAACTACCGCTGCTCCAACCGCGTGCTGCGCGCCGCCAACGCGCTGATCGCCAACAATCCGCATGAGCACCTGAAGAAGCTGTGGAGCGACCAGGCCGACGGCGAACGCATCCGCGTGTGGGAATGCCGCAACAGCGAACACGAAGCGGAAAAGGTCGCCGCCGAGATCGCCTTCGTGGCGCAGTCGCGCAACGTGCCGTGGAGTGATTTCTGCATCCTGTTCCGTGGCAACTTCCAGTCGCGCCCGCTGGAAAAGGCGATGCAGCTGCTGCGCATTCCCTACCACCTGACCGGCGGCACCATGTTCCTGGAACGCCAGGAAGTGAAGGACACGCTGGCCTGGCTGCGCCTGCTGGTGAATCCGGACGACGACACCGCGTTCATGCGGGCGGTGCAGTCGCCCAAGCGCGATGTGGGCGCCGGTACGCTGGCCAAGCTGGCCGAGCTGGCGCAGGAAAAGGACATGCCGATGGCGCATGTGGCCGAGACCATCGGCGCCCTGCAGCAGTTGCCGCCGCGCGCGGCCAACAGCCTGGCGCGCTTCACCGACATCCTGCGCGACCTGCGGGCGCAGATGCGCCAGGTGACGTCCGGCGACATGATCCGCAAGGTGGCCAAGGAATCGGGGTTGCTGAGCGAGCTGCGCCAGCAGGCCAAGGAAGAGGCCAGCTACCAGCGCCGGGCGAACAACATCGAGGAACTGGCGCAGTGGTTCGAGGGCGGCCCGCGTGGCGCCACCGCCGCCGACCTGGCCGGCCAGCTGGCGCTGCTGTCGCGCAGCGACAAGGACGAGGGCGGCAATCAGGTGCGCATGATGACCCTGCACGCCTCCAAGGGCCTGGAGTTCCCGTATGTGTTCATCGTTGGCTGCGAGGACGGCGTGCTGCCGCACCAGGTCAGCCTGGACGAAGGCAACCTGCAGGAAGAACGCCGCCTGCTGTACGTGGGCATCACCCGCGCCAAGATCCAGCTGTGGATGAGTTACAGCAAACTGACCCGCAAGTTCGGCGAGCATGTGCGCTTGAAGCCGAGCCGGTTCTTCGAGGAAATTCCGGCCGAGGAAATCCAACGCGACGGTGCCGATCCGGTGGCCGATGCGGCGCGCAAGAAGGAACGGGCGAGCGCGGGGTTGGCGGCGATCGAGGCGTTGTTCGACTGATCGGCGAACGACGCAGCCCCTCGTGGTTGGCTCCGTTCGCAATGCATTCGTGGGGAGCCGGGCGGGTGGGCCGGTCGGGACACGCCGTAAACCCATCCATGGGGGCTCGGCCGCGGCTTGCTCGTGTGCGCTGTCCTGCGCACACGGCAAGACCGAGGTTGGGCGTCCTGCCCAACCCGCCCGAGGCATGCCTCGGGCCCATGCCGCGGACGGTCCCGCCCAGCCCACCCGCCCGGCCTCTGACAGTTTCCGTGCGCGCCAGCCACGGAAAAGAAAAAGAAAGAAAATCAAAAGCAGCAGCCGGGGTTGAGGCAGAATCGGGGTTTCGGCTGGAGGTCCACTGTGCAACCGATCGAGAGTGAACGCCTGCGCCTGCGTGCGATCGAGCCTGATCGCGATGCGGCGCCGATGCTGGCGCTGTTGAATGATCCGGGCTTCTTGCGTTTCATCGGTGACCGCAACGTGCGCAGCGAGGCGCAGGCGCGGGAGTACATCGCGCTGCGGGTGCTGCACAGTTATGCGTTGAATGGCTTCGGCATGTATGCCATCGAGCGGCTGTCCGATGGTGCCTGGGTGGGTAATGCCGGGCTGGTGCGGCGGGATGGCCTGCCGGGGCCGGATATCGGCTATGCGGTGCTTTCGCAATTCGCCGGGCAGGGCTATGCCGGTGAGGCGGCGCGGGCGGTGTTCGCGCATGCACGCGGAGCGCTGGGCCTGCACGATCTGTATGGCATCACCGACCTGGACAACGTGGCGTCCGGGAAGATCCTGCTGGGCTTGGGCATGCAGGAGCGCGGGGTGATCCAGTTGCCCGGCGTGGACAGCCCTAGCCGGCTGTATGCCACCTTAGGCGCTGCATAGGTCCTACCGAACCTATAGATGCAAGAGGAGAGGCCGATAGATCGGCCTCTCTTGAAGCTACTGCTTCTTACATTATCTGCGCGAGGGAAGACCGGTAGCCCAGCGAATCATATCGGCGAGAATCGGGTAAATGTCGTTGTGCTTAGCTCCAAAACGCATGTATTCACCTTGCATAGAGCCAACATCACGATTAACCCCTGCAGCGTCTTCTGGAAGGTACGTCTCAAGCCCGCTCAGTCCGGCCTCGATCCTCTCTTCCTCCGACAAGTTGTAGAAGTTCCACATTTTGTTGTTGTGCGAGAAATCAACCGAAGGCAGCTGCTCCAAGAAGCTCCGATAAAGCTCATCCGCTCCTTCCGGGCGTCGATTGCTGAAGTTCAAGTCGTAAGCAATCTTAGCCAGAGCTTTGAGAACTACAGACTGAGCCGCAACAGTGTTCTCCTTGGCTCGGTGACTTCCGAACCCTTCGATTTCATTGATTCGTGCCCACAGCTCCAAGATGGTGGACTCCCTGGGTTCGATAACAGCGGGAGTTGCACCTGTAACATTGCCCTTGTTGAGGAAGGCAATGGCGTTGATTGCAACCATATCCTTGAGAAGCACCGCGCCTGAGTCTTGAGACCAGTCTTTCGGCTCATTGTCAGTCAACGCAATGCCGAGCTCTCCCGAAAGCTTGTGCTTGATGAAATGGGTGACCGGGTTAGAACCATCGAACTGAAACGCGAGAGAGGGGTCGACCTTCTTTCCCAAGCGATTAAGGTCATGGAAGAGCTGACGCTCTTGGTCAATGTCCAAACCGAGATGGACTTCAACCGTCAGAGTCGCGTAAGACCGAGCCGCATCGTAAGCCTCGTTCCACACCAGCATTTCATCCTCGCTGACGGATTTTCCCTTGTCGGCAAAGAGCACCGCGCCCTTCCCTGGATACTTTCCATCTTTGCGTACGGCTTCCAGGAAAGTCATTGCCAAGTCGGCGGCGTGGCGTCGATGCTGACCATCGACAACCCACAGGGTGTGGCGCTCAGAAAGAAAAATCTTGAACGAGGCGGTCTCGCCAGCGGCCGTTTCCAGTCGGAAGCCCCGGATTCCACCAGCACCAGTGCCACCAGGCGGTACGTTGCGGATGTTGCAGACTAGAGGCTGGAGCGAGAAGTACGGCTGTTCGCCCAAGCGTCGCAGAATCTCGTCGAAGATGACCGGCACGGGCTTGTCCATGACAATCCGACGCATTTTTGCAGCCGACACCAGTCC
Source organism: Stenotrophomonas sp. GD03819 (assembly GCF_029841665.1). Classification (NCBI taxonomy): domain Bacteria; kingdom Pseudomonadati; phylum Pseudomonadota; class Gammaproteobacteria; order Lysobacterales; family Lysobacteraceae; genus Stenotrophomonas; species Stenotrophomonas sp. GD03819. The sequence goes on along the minus strand of NZ_JAOCEW010000040.1, from coordinate 36,470 downwards.
CTTTACCATGTAGACCGCGAGCTTCTTGGCGTGACCTTCGTCAAGTTGGCGTTGGGCTACGGGTCCTGCTTCGCGGTCGTTTGCAACTCCAGAGATGTCCGCAAATTTACGGAAGGGTACGGACATCGTGAAAACTCGATGGCCGAGGTTGTGACCGATAAAAACGTTAAAGGGAGTCTCGTTGATGTCTCCGGTGTCGGCGAGACTGTCCAGGGTCTCCAGGCTCTGCTTGGAGCCACCCCCAACGATGGGGGTGGGCATGTCATTGGATTTCTGATACATATGAATTTCCTCTAAGTGGTTGATTGAATTGGTGCTGCTTAGTGCACAGAGGCCGCTGATTTGGCGATCCCGACCCCTGGTGTGAGGAAATAATGTCCCAGGTTGAATTCTTTGTCAACAAGAATTTGGCCTGGGATATTTTTATTTGAATTTCTGAGCAGGCCGACTTAGGTCTAGCTTGGCGCTGATCGCTTTTTTGCGGCGGAAGCGTCCCCCCTTCAGTCCCGCAGTTCCGCCAGCTGTGCCTGCAGCTCGGCCACCGCTGCTTCCAGCTGGGCGACGCGCTCGGCCAATCCCGGGTCGGCCGCATCGCTGCTGCCACCGCCGCTGCTGGCGTACTTCGCCGCCAGCGCCGCGCCGTCCACTTCGCCGCACAGCAGGTGCATGTAGCGGTCTTCGCGCTGGCCGCTGGCGCGCGGCAGCACCACCAGCAGCGCGCGCTGCTGCAGGCGATCGATGGCGTGGCGGGCCTCGTCGGTGTCGGCGAAGCGGTGCAGGCGTTCGCTGCGCGTGACCAGCTCGCCCAGCGTCTGCGGCCCACGCAGCAGCAGCAGCGCGAGCAGCACGGTCTGCTGCCGGGTCAGGTCCAGCGCGGCCTGCAGGCGGTGCTCGTAGCGGTCCGCGCGCGAGGAGAAGTGCTGGCGGGCCAGGCCCAGCGCCTCCAGCTGGCGCAGCGCATGTTGCACGCTGCCGGCATCGACGTTCATCACCGGCTCGCGGGCGGTCTTCTGGTTGGCGGCCGATTGGGCGGCATTGACGGTCAGCGGATAGGTGTCCGGGGTGGTCGCCTCCTTCTCCACCAGGCAGCCCAGCAGGCGGGCCTGCACGGCGTCGAGCAGGGGGACGTCGGGGGTCTGGGTGGAATCGGTCATGGCGGCCTCCGGAAGGGCAACGGGTCAACCGCCAAGCATAGCCGTCCCGGGACCGCCTTTGCCGGTAAAATGCGCCGGTATATCTGATTGCCGGTGAATCCATGCGTCGTCCCGTTTCCCTGTCCCTGACCCTGCTCGCCACTGCGGCGCTGGGCCTGTCTGCCTGCAAGCGCGTGGATGCGCCTGCCGCTGAAGCCGCTGCGCCGGAGGCCCCGGCCGCCGCTGCCAAGGCCGACGGCGCGCTCGATCCCACTGCCAATGACAACCTCAATGCAGTGCTGTGGATGCAGCGTGCGCAGGAGTACAAGGCGATCACCGAGCAGACCTACCGCGCCGCCGCCGACCACCTGGACGCCGCGCTGAAGGAAGCCCACTGGGATGCGCTGGTGCCGGAAGAACGCGGCAACGAGGCCAAGGGCCTGAAGCCGGCCGTGGTGCTGGACGTGGACGAGACCGTGCTGGACAACTCGCCCTACCAGGCGCGCCTGGTGCGCGACGGCAAGGAATACGATGAGTTGAGCTGGGACCAGTGGGTGGCCGAAAAGAAGGCCAAGGCCATCCCGGGCGTGGTCGATTTCGCCAAGGCCGCCAACGCCAAGGGCGTGACCCTGCTGTACATCTCCAACCGCGCCGTGCACCTGAAGGACGCGACCCTGGCCAACCTGCGCGAGCAGGGCCTGCCGGTGGCCGACGACAGCGTGTTCCTCGGCCTGGGCACCGTGGTCGAAGGCTGCGAGCAGGCCGGCAGCGAGAAGAACTGCCGCCGCCGCCTGGCCGGGCAGAAATACCGCGTGCTGATGCAGTTCGGCGACCAGCTGGGCGATTTCGTCGAAGTGACCGCCAACACCAACGACGGCCGTGACGCGCTGCTGCAGCAGTACCACGACTGGTTCGGCGAGCGCTGGTGGATGCTGCCGAACCCGACCTACGGCGGCTTCGAGCCGGCGCAGTTCAACAACGACTACAGCCAGTCGCGCCAGGCCCGCCACGACGCCAAGCGCGCTGCCCTGGACTACGCACCGTGAGCCGCGCGCCGCTGCCGCTGCGCGACGACGAGCGCCTGATCTTCGCGCTGGACGTGCCTGACCGCGTGCAGGCGCTTGAGTGGGTCGACCGCCTCGGCGACAGCGTGGCGTTCTACAAGATCGGCATGGAACTGCTCGCCTCCGGCGAGTACTTCCAGGTGCTGGACGAGCTGGCCCGCCGCGACAAGCGCGTGTTCGTCGACCTGAAGTTCTTCGACATTCCGGCCACCGCTGCGGCGGTGATCAAGCGCCTGTCGCAGTGGCCGGTCAGCTACGCCACCATCCATGGCTGGCACCCGGCCATGATGGAGGCCTGCGCCGCCGCCAACAGCGGCGACATGCGCCTGCTGGCGGTGACCGTGCTGACCTCGATGGGCCGCCCGGACCTGGCCCAGATGGGCATCGACCGTGAGCCGGTGGACGTGGTGGTCGAGCGCGCGCTGGCCGCGCAGGCGGCCGGCATCGATGGCGTGATCGCCTCGGGCCAGGAAGCCGGCCCCATCCGTGCCGCTACCGGCGCCGGGTTCTCGATCGTCTGCCCGGGCATCCGCCCCGGTGGCCCGGTCGGCGATGACCAGAAGCGTACCGTTGGCGTGGCCCAGGCCTTTGCCGATGGCGCCGATGCCATCGTGGTCGGTCGCCCGATCCGCCTGGCCGCCGATCCGCAGGCTGCGGCCCGGGCCATCCAGCAGGAAATCACCTCGGCGCTGGCTGCGCGCTGAGATTCCGCTGCGCAGGCTGCAGGCCCGAACGCCATCCCGACCCGCGCGGGATGGCGTTTTTGCATCCGTCCACCAGCGGTTGTGCCCGAATCGCCGCAAAACCTGCCGTAGATTTCATGGCCTCCATGCCAAGCATCAGGTTGATCAATAAAATCAATAATTTATGCATAACTACGTGAAGTGTTGCCTTAACTTGAGCGGCAGCGTAGGATCGCCGCCATCCGGTCCTCGGACCGGACATGTGCCACAACACTGTCCACCGGCCCCGCGCCGGCTTGAAGAGCCTGTGATCCCCGTGATCCCGGCTCTTTTTTTATTCCGGTCAGTGACTTGCACAGGCAACAGCGGAAACCGTGACGTCCCGGCTTGCCGCTGTCACGTCGCAGGCCGCAAGATGCGGACCGGTCCGGGGAGTCCGAGTGCATGAGCGTGGCAGTGCGAGGAAGGTCTGCGCGTGGATGGGGGCTGGCAGCCATGCTGCTGCTGGCGGTGGCCGCGTGTCGTGAATCGGCCAACGATCCGGCCAGGCCGGCGGCCGAACCGGTTGCGGCGGTGCAGGCGATGGCCCTGCGCCTGGCCGAAGACGATCTGGTCGGCTATGCAAAGCTGTCGGTACCGCCGAGCCAGTACCAGCGCCTGCAGCAGGCGTGGGCCGAGGGCCGCAGCCAGTGGCCGCTGACCGAGCTGCCGCTGGGTGACCAGCTGCTGCCGATGCTGGCCGCGCTGCGCGCGCCCAATGCCAGCGCCGAACTGCAACGCAGCTTCGACCGCCAGCTGGCAGGCCAGGCCGGCGCCGTGCGCCAGGCCGCGCAGTCGATGGGCAACTTCGGTGTGCAGTACCTGCGCCATCAGAAGGGCTACACACCGGGCCAGCAGGCGCATTACATCGCCCTCGTCGAAACCCTCGCCAGCTGGGCGCAGGGGGCACCGATCAGTGACCGCGCCCGCGCGCGCAGCACCATCGCCGCGCTGGTCGGCGCAGCCAGCAAGGTCGGCTTCGAGGATGAGGCCGGCATGCAGGCCGCGGGCATGGAAGGCAGCCTGCAGCAGCTCGCGCCGTTCATCCACACCCTCAAGGCGGTGCTGGGCAGCTACGGGCTGGGCGTGGACGATGCGCTGCGCAGCGTGCGCGGTGAGCTGCTCTCGGTGGAGGGTGACAATGCGCTGGTACGCCTGCACTACGACCTGGCTGGCCGCGAAATGACCCTGCAGCAGCCGCTGAGCCGTCGCGAGGGCCACTGGTACCTGACCCGCACCCTGGCCGACACCGACGCGTTGCTGCGCAAGGCCGATGCGGCCCGCGCTGCGGCGGCCCCCGCCCCGGTTGAAGCCCCCGCCGAGGGTGGGGAAGCGGCAACGCCGCCGCCTAAGCCATAATGGCGCCGATGTCGAAACAGAACCCGCTGCCGTTCCCCGGCGAAGAATCCCAGTCGACGCCCGCCGATACGGTGCCGGCGTCCCCCTCGACCGGTACCGGCCCGAACCCGGTACCGCCACCCGCGCACGCGCGTCCGGCCGGCCGCCGCCCGTTGTGGGCTCGCCTGCTGGGCCGCCTGGTCGAGCCGTGGCTGTCGCTGAAGATCGAGCCGGAAGACCCGGGCCAGTACAACGATGGCCGCCCGGTCATGTACGTGCTGGAAGACTACGGCCTGTCCAACGCGCTGATCCTGGACAAGGCCTGCCGCCAGGCTGGGCTGCCGTCGCCGCTGGTGCCGCTGGCCGGTGACCCGACCGGCCGCAAGCGCGCCTACCTGGCGCTGTCGCGGCGCAGCTCCAGCAACTCGCTGATCCCCGAGCAGCGCGGCGCCAAGACCCATTCCGATTCGCTGGCCAAGGTGCTGCAGGCGCATCGCGTGCGCGATGACCTGGACGTGCACCTGGTGCCGGTATCGATCTTCGTCGGCCGTGCACCGGACAAGCAGAGCGGCTGGTTCGCGGTGCTGTTCTCGGAAAACTGGGCGCTGGTGGGCCGCTTCCGCCGCCTGCTGGCGGTGCTGCTCAACGGCCGCAGTACCATCGTCCGCTTCGCCCCGCCGATCTCGCTGCGCAGCACCGTGGACGAAGGCCTGGAGCCGGAGCGCACGGTACGCAAGCTGCAGCGCGTGCTGCGTACGCACTTCCGCCGCATCCGTGAATCGGTGATCGGCCCTGACCTGTCGACCCGCCGCCTGCTGGTGGACCAGGTGCTGGCCGCCGAACCGGTGCGCGAAGCGATCGCCGCGCAGGCCAAGCGCGACAACTCGAAGCCGGCCGACGCCTGGAAGAAGGCGCATGCCTACGCCTGGGAAATCGCCGCGGACTACTCCAGCCCGGTGGTGCGCTCGGCCAGCTTCATGCTCAGCCACGTGTGGAACCGCATCTATGCGGGCGTGCTGGTGCACCACCTGGACAAGTTCAAGGCCGCCGCGCCGGGCCACGAAGTGGTCTACGTGCCCAGCCACCGCAGCCACATGGACTACCTGCTGCTGTCCTACCTGCTGTACGACCGTGGCATCGTGCCGCCGCACATCGTGGCCGGCATCAACCTGAACCTGCCGGTGGTCGGCACCCTGCTGCGCAAGGGCGGTGCGTTCTTCATCCGCCGCTCGATCCGCGGCAACGCGCTGTACTCGGCCGTGCTCAGTGAGTACGTCGCGCAGCTGGTGGCCGGCGGCTACTCGCTGGAGTACTTCGTCGAAGGCGGCCGCTCGCGTACCGGCCGCCTGCTGCAGCCCAAGGGCGGCATGATCTCGATGACGCTGCGTGCGTTCCTGCGCCAGCCGCGCAAGCCGGTGCTGTTCCAGCCCATCTACATCGGCTACGAGAAGCTGATGGAGGGCGGCAGCTACCTGGACGAACTGTCCGGCCGGCCGAAGGAGAAGGAATCGATCTGGTCGCTGCTGTGGGGCATCCCCAAGGTGCTCAAGCAGAACTACGGCCAGGTGGTGGTGAACTTCGGCGAGCCGATCGCGCTGAACGACGTGCTGGCCGAGAAGGCCCCGGAGTGGAAGGGCGAGGCGGTGTCCGAGGACGAGAAGCCGGCCTGGCTGTCGACCACGGTGGATACGCTGGCCGAACGCATCCAGGTGCGCATCAACGGCGCCGCCGACGTAAACCCGATCAACCTGCTGGCGCTGGCCCTGCTGTCCACGCCAAAGCACGCGATGGGCGAAGCCGACCTGATCGCGCAGATCGAGCTGTGCAAGACCCTGCTGGTCGAGATGCCGTATTCGGACCGGGTGACGGTGACCCCGCACTCGCCGGAGCGGATCATCGCCCACGCCGAGGAAATCAACGTTCTCACCCGCATCAAGCACCCGCTGGGCGATGTGCTCAGCGTCAGCGGCGATACCGCGGTGCTGCTGAGCTACTTCCGCAACAACGTGCTGCACCTGTTCACTGCCTCGTCCTGGGTGGCCTGCTGCTTCCAGAACAACCGCCGCATGAGCCGCACCGGCCTGGTCCAGCTGGGCCGCACGGTGTACCCGTTCCTGCAGGCCGAGCTGTTCCTGCCGTGGAGCGAGGACGAATTCGCGCAGCGCATCGACCAGACCATCAACGTGTTCGTGCGCGAGGGCCTGCTGCAGAACGTCAACGACGACGATGGCGGCATCCTGGCGCGCAACACCGGGCAGACCGACGAAGTGTTCCGCCTGCGTGCGATCGGGCACTCGCTGCAGCAGGCGTTCGAGCGTTACTACATCGCCATCTCGGTGCTGGTGAAGAACGGCCCGGGCGTGCTGGGTGCGGCCGAGCTGGAAAGCCTGTGCCAGCAGGCGGCGCAGCGTCTGAGCCTGCTCTATGCACCGGCCGCGCCGGAGTTCTTCGACCGCACCCTGTTCCGGGGCTTCATCCAGAAGCTGCGCGAGCTGCGCCTGGTGTGGCCGGACGAGAACAGCAAGCTGCTGTTCGACGAGCGCCTGGATGCCTGGGCCAAGGACGCCAAGTTCATCCTCGGCCGCGAACTGCGCCACACCATCGAGCGGGTCAGCCCCGAAGCGGCACGCCCGGACGAGCCGGCGCCGCAGGATTGAAGGTAGCGCCGGGCATGGCCATGCCCGGCGAACGGCATGCCAACCAAGGTTGGCATCTACCAGGGCGAAGCAGTAGATCCACGCCATGCGTGGATGGGCCACCGCTCAGGCCGGCTCGTCGGGAATCTGCAGGCTTTCCAGCCTGGCGATGCAGTCCTTCAACTGCAGCTTGCGCCGCTTCAGGCGCTTGGCTTCCAGTTCGTCCTCGCCATTGGCGGCCATGCGGGTGATCTGTTCATCCAGCAGGCGGTGCTCGGCGCGCAGGGCGGCGAGGTGCTCGACGATCTCGGCGGGGCTGTAAGTGTCCACAGCCTCCGAGCATACACAGCGATGATGACTGCCGGGAGAGGGGAATCCCGACCCCCGGCCGTGGCCGCTCCGAGCCGTTAGAATGGAACCCATGAGTGCCGTGATTTCCCTTCCCGATCCCCTGCCGCGTTCCCAGCCGCGCGCCGCCCGCGATCCGCGCGTGGCCGAGCGCGAACAGCACAAGCTGGCCAAGCGCCTGCGCCGCCAGGTCGGTGAGGCGATTGCCGACTTCGGCATGATCGAGGCCGGCGACAAGGTCATGGTCTGCCTGTCCGGCGGCAAGGACAGCTACACCCTGCTGGACGTGCTGCTGCAGCTGCAGAAGAAGGCGCCGGTGCCGTTCGAGCTGGTGGCGGTGAACCTGGACCAGAAGCAGCCGGACTTCCCCGAGCACGTGCTGCCGGAGTACCTGGCAGGGCTGGGCGTGCCGTACCACATCATCGAACAGGACACCTATTCGGTGGTCAGCCGGGTCATTCCGGAAGGCAAGACGATGTGCTCGCTGTGCTCGCGGCTGCGTCGTGGTGCGCTGTACAACTACGCCGAAAGCCATGGCTTCACCAAGATCGCGCTGGGCCACCACCGCGACGACATGGTGGCCACGTTCTTCATGAACCTGTTCCACCACGCCAAGCTGTCGGGCATGCCGCCGAAGCTGCGCAGCGACGACGGCAAGCATGTGGTGATCCGGCCGCTGGCCTACGTGCGCGAGAGTGACATCGTCGAGTACGCGCAGGCGCGCCAGTTCCCGATCATTCCCTGCAACCTGTGTGGCAGCCAGGAGAACCTGCAGCGCCGCCAGGTCGGCCTGATGCTGAAGCAGTGGGAGAAGGACCACCCGGGCCGCATCGAGCAGATCGCGCGCGCCATGAGTGAAGTCCGGCCCTCGCAGCTGGCTGACACCACCCTGTTCGATTTCATGGCGCTGGGCCGTCGCGACGACGCGCCGCTGCCCGACGCCCATGCCTGGCTGGCCGGTTCCCCGGCCGACGCCGACGCAGATCCCGAGACGCCCGCCGTTTAAGGTCGGCCGCCCTTCCTCTTTGCCATCCGGAATTCCATGTTCTTTCGCAACCTAACGTTCTTCCGTTTCCCGACCACCACCGATTTTTCCGAAGTCGACACCCTGCTGCCGCACGCCCTGCTGAAGCCGGTCGGCGCGCTGGAAATGAACTCGCGCGGTTTCATCTCACCGTTCGGCCGCGAGGAGAAGGAGCTGCTCTCCCACCGCATCGCCGAGCACCTGTGGCTGACCGTGGGCGGGGAGGACAAGATCCTGCCGGCGGCGGTGGTCAACGACCTGCTCGAGCGCAAGCTGGAGGAGATCGAGGAGAAGGAAGGCCGCCGCCCGGGTGGCCGCGAGCGCAAGCGCATGAAGGACGACCTGCTGCATGAACTGCTGCCGCGCGCCTTCGTGAAGTCCTCGCGCAACGACGCCTTCATCGACCTGCAGCACGGCTACGTGGCAGTGGATACCTCCAGCCGCAAGACCGGCGAATACTTCATGTCCGACATCCGCGGCCTGCTCGGCAGCTTCCCGGCGATGCCGCTGAACGCCGAAGTCGCGCCGCGCTCGATCCTGACCGGCTGGATCGCCGGCGAGCCGCTGCCGACCGGGCTGAGCCTGGGCGAAGAGTGCGAGATGAAGGACCCGGTGGAAGGTGGCGCGGTGGTCAAGTGCCAGCACCAGGAGCTGCGCTGCGACGAGATCGACAAGCACCTGGACGCCGGCAAGCAGGTGACCAAGCTGGCGCTGATCTTCGAGGACAACCTGTCCTTCGTGATCGGCGACGACCTGATCGTGCGCAAGCTGAAGTTCCTCGACGGTGCCCTGGACCAGCTGGAGCATGCCGACGAAGATGGCCGTCGCGCGGAGTTCGACGCCCGCTTCGCCCTGCAGAGCGCCGAGATCCGCCGCCTGTTCCTGTTGCTGGAAGAAGCCTTCAAGCTCAGCAAGGCTGACTGAACAGGCAGCCCGACGGCCGCCGGTCATCCGGCGGCCCGAAGCAGCGCTATGCTGGGTGCATGAGCCGTCTGTTGCGCCGCCTGATCAGCCCGACCCCGCCCGCCACCGTACAGCGCGACACCGTTCGCCTGCGCTTGGAGGATGCCGAGATCGAGGTACTGCGCGTGCGTGATCCGCGTGCACGGCGCATCAAGCTGAGCGTGGATGAGCGCGGCGCGCGCTTGACCCTGCCGCCGCGGGCAAGCCTGGTGATGGGCGAACGCTTCCTGGAACAGCACCGCGACTGGCTGGCACTGCAGCTGCGCCAGTACCAGGGCCAGGGCCTGCCGGCGCCGCTGCAGCCCGGCGAAGACGGCGTGCTGCCCCTGCGCGGCGAACTGCTGCCACTGCGCTGGCAGGAAGGCCGCTATGCGCGCCTGGAGATCGACGCGCACGGCGCCTGCGTGCAGTGGCCCACCCGTGGTGGTGACGCCACCCTGCGCCGTCTGCTGCGCGAGTTCTACGAAGCCCAGACCCGCGCCGACGTCGGGCGCTGGCTGCCGAAGTACCTGCCCACCCTGCCGCGCGCACCCAGCCGCCTGCGGCTGAAGGTGATGTCCTCGCAATGGGGCTCACTGGCCCCCGACGGCAGCATGGCACTGGACCTGGCCTTGGTGCTGGGCCGCTCGGAAGCGTTCGAATACGTGCTGGTGCATGAACTCTGCCACCTGATCCAGCCCAACCACTCGCCCGCGTTCTGGCACGAAGTGGAACAACGCTTCCCCGCCTGGCGCGAGCAGCGCGACTACTTCCAGCTGGAAGGGCGACGCCTGAAGGCCATGCTCAGGCAACTGCTGTAGCACCAGCGCTACAGCAGTTGCCCACGCATTCTTCTGCAACGCGCCATGGAGCTCGCGCAGCGCGCGACCCGCTCCTGCTCTTCTTTCTTTCTTCCGTGGTGGGCACACCGGAAACTGTCGAAGGACGGGATGGGTGGGATTGCGGGGGTGTCCGCGGCATGGATGCCGCGGCCAAGCCCCCAGGGACGGGTTTACGGCGTCCCCCGCAATTCCACCCATCCCGGCCAACCTCATGATCGTGCAGACCCACCGACCATGAAGGGCTCAGCCGTTGGCCGAAACCCTCACCCCGCCCGCAGCGCCGCCGCCGCCGCCCACCGCGCCGCCACCCGCGGCGCCGTAATGCACACCGCCTGGTCGGTCACCGTCGTCACCGCCCGCTCCAGCAGCTGGATATCCGCCTCATGCTGGCGCGCCACGTGCGGATCCTCGAAGAAAATCGCACGCTGGCAGCGCCCCTCCAGCACCCGGTCGGCAATCTGCGCATCACCGCCCATCGGGCCGCTCTGGTAGCGCGTCACCCACGGCGTATCACGTGGCCAGCCCCGGCTCCAGGCCAGCTCGTTCAAACGCTGGCCGGTGGTGCCCGTCGCCACCCGCTCACCGAACCGGGCCAGCACATCGAAGTGCTCATCGGCGAAGGCCAGCATCGCCGGCTTCATCGCATCGTGCGCGATCAGCGCCAGCGTCTGGCCTTCGAACGCATGCAGGTCGTCGGCGCCGCCGTCTGCCGCCAGCCCGGCGTGGACGCGCTCCACTTCGACCCAGTCGCGTGCGGTGGCCACGGTCGAAATGAACGGCTTGCCGTGAATCACGCACTGGCGCTTCAGCGCCGTGGCTTCCGGAAATACCGAGGACGGATCGACCGGGTCGATCAGGTAGATCGCGCCATCCAGTGTCCGATCCGGACCCATGCCAACGACTTCGGCGACCAGCTTCATCAGGCCACCCTCGCGACCGTAGGGATAACGGTGCAGGCCCGCGTACCCGGCCAGGAAGCCCTGTCGTTCGATCGCGTCATGGGTGCGACCGACCGCATGCAGCGACACGCCCAGCTCGCGCAGGCCGGCCTCGCTGCTGCGCAGCCAACGGAACAGCGCGGCGCGCGCGTCGTGGTGATGAAGACGGTTGGCAGCCAGGCCGATGCGCATCGAACGCTCCGCAGTTACGGGTGAAGGCGGCAGTGTATGTCGGCATTCCCCTATCTGGATGCTTTTACAACTTTCTTCATTGCCGTCGGTCCGCACGTCGATAGCGTGGCAGGCAGCGGTACCGCAGCGCGGCCGTTCCTTCCGCCCGCGAGATGAGGATGCCTACCGTGAATGTCGCCGGCTTCCCGGCAGCCATTGCTGTCATGGCCAGCCTGCTGCTGCCTGCCACGGCCTCCGCCACGGGCTGCAGGACACCGCTGCGCATCGCCTGGCCTTCCGACCGTGCACCCTTGTCGTCCAGCGAACAGGGTGAGGCACGGGGGCTCGGCGCGGTGTACCTGGAGCTGTTGGGCCGGCAACGGCCACTGCAGCTGCTGCCCGTGCCGGCCGCCAGCGTGGACCGGGATGAGCTGCCGGCCGGCACCCAGGCGCTGCTGGGGTGGCCACGCTCGCAGCTGCCCGCCGGGTGGGTGGCCAGCACGCCCTACCTGCAGCTGCCACAGGTGATCGTCCGCCGGGAGGGTACGCCGCCGGTGCTGGGCCTGGAAGATCTGCGTGGACGAACCGTGGCCAGCCCCAGCCGGATGCCGCTGCAGGGGCTGCTGGCCGAGCAGGCAGCGGGTGCACAGCTGCTGCCACCGGCAGCGCTGGACGATGCGCTCCCGCTGCTGGGCACCGGATTGATCGATGCGGTCGTCGCCAACCTCGGCGACGTCGAGGCCGCGTTGCGCCGCTACCAGGGCGATGCACTGCTGATCGCTGCGCCGGCCGGTTTCGATGATGCCCTGGTGCTGGCGACCACGCCCGCCTGCGCCGATGTCATCGTCGGCTTCGAGCACGCGCTGTCGCAGCTGACCGATACCGAGCGCGAACAGATCCGCGCGGACTGGCTGCCGGACCGGCCGCGTAATTCCCCGTCATCGTCGCCCCTGCGCTGGCTGGTGCCGGCCTCGTTGATCCTGCTCGCCCTGGCGCTGGTACATGCCTACGGTTACTGGCGGGTGCATCGCGAAAGCGTGCGCCGCCGAGTAGTGGAGCAGCGCCTGCAGGAGGTGACTGCGAACCTGCCGGCGGTGGTCTACCAGGCGCGTCGGTCGGCGGGCGGCCATTACAGCTTTCCGCAGATCGCCGGTGACGTGCAGGCCCTGTTCGGAATCAGCGTGGAGACCGCGCGGATCGATCACCAGCGGTTGTTGGCCGCGGTCCATCCGGATGACCGCAGCCAGGTGATGGCCTGTGTCGAGACGGCTGCATTGGCGCGTGGCCCGATCGACGTCACTTTCCGCACCCGTTCGCCACAAGGGTGGCGATGGGTGCGTTCGCATGGGCGGCCGTTGCCCTGCGACGACAGCGACGTCGAGTGGAGCGGCTATTGGATCGACGTCAGCGAAGTGCAGTCACGTACCCGCGCGCTGGCCGACGCGCGCCGCCAGGCCGAACAGGCAGCACAGGCCAAGGCGCACTTCCTGGCAACGATGAGCCACGAGATCCGCACCCCGATGAGCACCTTGCTGGGCATGCTCGAACGGCTGGCGGGCAGCAGGCTGGAGGCGCGCCAGCAGCAGGTGCTGGCCACGGTCGATGATGCCGCGCGGATGTTGCGGCAGATCCTCGACGATGTCCTGCACAGCCAGCGCCTGCAGGGCGCACCACTGCAGCTGCGGCCCATCGATCTGGCGGCACTGGTGCGCGCGGTGCAGCAACTGCTGATGCCGGTGGCCGCCAGCCGCGGCCTGCACCTGCAGGTGGTGCTGGATCCGGAGATGCAGCCGGGATCGCTGGCCGACGGCCTGCGCCTGCGCCAGATCCTGTTCAACCTGGCCGGCAACGCATTGAAGTTCACCCGGCAGGGCCACGTGGAACTGCAGGTGCAGGTACTGCAGCAGCGTGACGGCGGCCAGCGGCTGCGCCTGCAGGTGAGCGACAGCGGCGTGGGCATCAGCGAGGAACGCCAGCAGGCGGTGTTCGCCGCCTATACCCAGGCGGAGCGCTCGACCACACGGCGCTTCGGCGGCAGTGGGCTGGGCTTGGCGATCTGCCGCGAGCTGGCGACCTCGATGGGCGCGGAGCTGCAGCTGCGCAGCTCACCCGGGAAAGGCACCACGGTCTGGCTGGATCTGGACCTGGATGCCTGCGAGGCACCCGTGGCTGCACCTTCGGCGGCGGTTGCGGACGAGCGTCCATTGCCGGCGTCGCGCGTGCTGGTGGCTGAAGACCATCCCACCAACCTGCATCTGCTGGAGCAACGCCTGTGTGCGCTCGGGCTGCAGGTCCACGCCTGTACCGACGGACGGTCGGCGCTTGCAGCATGGCAGGCGCAGCCGTTCGAGCTGGTGATTACCGACTGCCACATGCCGGGCATGGACGGCTTTGCACTGGCGCGGGCGATCCGCGCCGATGCCTGCCCGGCGCGAGCGCAGGTGCCGATCATCGCGCTCACGGCCAGCGTGATGGAAAGCACCCGCGAAGCCTGTCGTGTGGCTGGCATCGACCACTTCCTGGCCAAGCCGGTGGAGCCGCACGTATTGCGGGCGCTGCTGGCGGTACTGCTGGTGCCGGACTCAGTGGGCCAGTAGCCGCACGATGCTGGCGGCGGCGTCGCGGCCCTCGGCCACGGCGGTCACTACCAGGTCGGCACCGCGCACTGCGTCACCACCGGCGAACAGGCGCGGATGCGCGGTCTGGAACGGCAGGCGGTCCTTGCCGCCGGCCACGATGCGGCCGTTGGACTGGCCTTCCACGCCATGCTCGGACAGCCATGCCGGCAAGGTCGGTGAGAAGCCGAAGGCGATGATCACCACGTCCGCTTCCAGCAGCGATTCGCTGCCCTCGATCGGCACCGCGTTCTGGCGGCCGTTGGCATCCGGTTCGCCCAGCCGGGTCTCGACCACGGTCACGCCGATCACTTCGTCATCAGCACCGGCCTCGATCGACAGCGGCTGGCGGTTGAACAGGAAGCGCACGCCTTCCTCGCGTGCATTGGCCACTTCGCGCGCGCTGCCGGGCATGTTCGCTTCGTCACGGCGGTAGGCGCAGGTGACCTTGGCTGCGCCCAGCCGCACGGCGCTGCGCACGCAGTCCATGCCGGTATCGCCGCCACCGAGCACCACCACGCGCTTGCCGTTGAGATCGGGCAGGGCGATGGTGTCTTCCCAGCCGGCGATCGGCCGGCCCTCAGGGTCATCGCCACTGACGATGCGGCTGTTCTGCACCAGGAACGGCAGCGCCGGCAGCACGCCCTTCAGGTCCTGGCCGTCCAAGCCGCCATCGGTGTAACGGTAGGCGCCGGTGCCGACGAACACGGCGTCGTGGCTGTCCAGCAGCTGCTGCACGCTGACATCGCGGCCGATCTCCACGCCGAGGCGGAACTGCACGCCCATGCCTTCGAGCACTTCGCGGCGGCGATGGATCACGTCCTTGTCCAGCTTGAAGCTGGGAATGCCGAACTGCAGCAGGCCGCCGATCTGTTCGTAGCGGTCGTAGACCACGGCGGTGATGCCAGCGCGTGCCAGGCGGTCGGCACAGGCCAGCCCGGCCGGGCCGGCGCCGATCACCGCCACGCTGTGGCCGGTCGGCTGCACCGCGCCCAGGTCCGGGCGCCAGCCGCTGGCCAGCGCGGTATCGACGATGTACTTCTCCACCGCGCCAATGGTCACCGCACCGAATTCTTCCAGCGTGCAGCTGCCTTCGCACAGCCGGTCCTGCGGGCACACCCGGCCGCACACTTCCGGCAGCGGATTGGTGCTGTGGCACAGCGTGGCCGCCTCGTGAATGCGGTTTTCCTGCACCAGCTGCAGCCACTGCGGAATGGCGTTGTGCACCGGGCACTTCCAGCTGCAGTAAGGATTGCCGCAGTCCAGGCAGCGGCCGGCCTGGTACTGGGCGTCTTCCTTGCCGAACTTGCCGTACAGCTCGCCCCAGTCGCCGGACGTGCGCAGTTCCACCGGAATGCGCTGCGGCATGGTGCGGGGCAGGTCGAGGAACTGGAAGGCGTGCTTGCGGCTCATGGCGGGCTCTGGAATGCGAGAGGGAACATTGCCGGCCAGCGGCCGGCACTACCGGAAAACATCACGCAGCGCGTCGCAGGGTTTCGGTCAGCGACTCGATGCTGGCGGCCTTCGGTTTGACCAGCCAGAACTTGCCGATGTAATCGCGGAACTCGTCCAGGATCTGCTGCGCCCAGATGCTGCCGGTCAGCTCGCGATGGCGGCCGATCAGGCGGTGCAGGTGCTGGCGGTAGTTCTCGAAGCCCTCAGCGGAGACGCGATGGATGTCGATCAGCTCGTGGTTGTAGCGATCGACGAAATCGCGGTCCACGTCCAGCACGTAGGCCAGGCCGCCGGTGAAGCCGGCGCCGAAGTTCAGGCCGACCTTGCCCAGCACCAGCACCACGCCATCAGTCATGTACTCGCAGCAGTGGTCACCGGCGCCTTCCACCACCGCCAGTGCGCCGGAATTGCGCACCGCGAAGCGTTCGCCCGCGCGGCCGGCGGCGAACAGCTCGCCCCCGGTGGCGCCATACAGGCAGGTGTTGCCGATGATCGCGGTGCTGCGTGCCTCGAAGCGGGCGCCACGTGGCGGGCGCACCACCAGGCGGCCACCGGCCATGCCCTTGCCGACGTAGTCGTTGGCTTCGCCTTCCACTTCCAGGTGCAGGCCACCGACGTTGAACGCGCCAAAGCTCTGCCCGGCGCTGCCGCGGAAGCGCAGTTCCAGCGGCGCCTCGGCCATGCCCTGGTTGCCGTGCGCGCGCGCCACTGCACCGGCCAGGCGGGTGCCGATGCTGCGGTCGGTGTTGTGGATCAGGAAGCGGCGTTCGCCGCCGCGCTTGTGCTCGATGGCCGGGGCCAGCAGGCCATCCATCTGCGTGGCCAGGCTGTCCGGCGATTCGTACAGCCGCTGCGCGGCGCAATGGCTGCCCTCGTAGCGGCTGTCGGCCAGCAGGCGTGACAGGTCCACGCGCACGCCATCACGGGGCGCTGCCTCGATCTGCCGCAGCAGGTCGGTGCGGCCGACGATCTCTTCCAGCGAACGCGCGCCCAGGTACGACAGCCAGCCGCGCACTTCTTCGGCCAGCAGGCGGAAGAAGTTCTCCACGCGCTCGGGCTGGCCGGTGAAGTGGTTCTCGCGCAGGCGTTCGTCCTGGGTGGCCACGCCGGTGGCGCAGTTGTTGAGATGGCAGATGCGCAGGTACTTGCAGCCCAGCACGATCATCGGCGCAGTGCCGAAGCCGAAGCTGTCGGCACCCAGCAGCGCGGCCTTGACCACGTCCAGGCCGGTCTTCAGGCCGCCGTCGGTCTGCAGCAGGGTGCGCCCGCGCAGGTCGTTGGCCAGCAGCGCCTGGTGCGCTTCGGCCACGCCCAGTTCCCACGGCACGCCGGCATAGCGGATCGAGCTGACCGGCGAGGCACCGGTGCCGCCGTCATGGCCGGAAATGGTGATCAGGTCCGCGCCGGCCTTGACCACGCCCGCGGCAATCGTGCCGACGCCGGCATGGCTGACCAGCTTCACCGAGACCAGCGCGGTTGGGTTGACCTGCTTGAGGTCGTAGATCAGCTGCGCCAGGTCTTCGATGGAATAGATGTCGTGGTGCGGCGGCGGCGAGATCAGGCCGATGCCTGGGCGTGCGTAGCGCAGCCGCGCGATCAGTTCGTTGACCTTGTGGCCGGGCAGCTGGCCGCCTTCGCCGGGCTTGGCGCCCTGCGCGACCTTGATCTGCAGCACCTCGGCGTTGACCAGGTACTCAGCGGTGACACCGAAGCGGCCCGAGGCTACCTGCTTGATCTTGCTGCGCTTTGCGGTGCCATAGCGGGCGGGATCCTCACCGCCTTCGCCGGAATTGCTGCGGCCACCGAGGCGGTTCATGGCAATGGCCAGCGCCTCGTGCGCTTCCGGCGACAGTGCGCCCAGGCTGATCGCAGCAGTATCGAAGCGCGGGAACAGGGTACTGGCCGGGGCGACCTCGTCCAGCGGCACGGGCGTGGCCGCTGGAACCAGTTCCAGCAGGTCGCGCAGCGCCGACGGCGGCCGTGCATGCACGGCATCGCAGTACTGCTGCCACGCACGCGGGTCACCGCTGCGCGCCGCGCGCTGCAGGGTGGTCACCACGTCCGGGTTGTACATGTGGTACTCGCCGCCGTGCACGTACTTCAGCAGGCCGCCAACATCCACGTCCTGCTGTGCGTCCCAGGCCTGCGCGCACAGCTCACGCGCGTCGGCGTCCAGGCGGGCGAAGCCGGCGCCGCCGATGCGCGAGGCGGTATCCGGGAAGCACAGGTCCACCACGTCCGGTTCCAGGCCGATGATCTCGAACAGCTGCGCGCCGCGGTAGCTGGCCACGGTGCAGATGCCCATCTTCGAGATGATCTTCGACAGGCCCTTGTAGACGCCCTTGCGGTAACGGCGGCCGATCTGCGACTGCTCACCGCCCTTGCTCAGCTTGAGGATGCCGCGGCGGCCCAGATCGAACAGGGTCTGGTAGGCCAGGTACGGATACACCGCGGTGGCGCCGAAGCCGAGCAGGCAGGCCATGTGGTGCGGGTCGCGCGCGGTGCCGGTCTCGACGATCAGGTTCACGTCGCAGCGCAGGCCCAGGCGCGAAAGGTGGTGGTGGATGGCGCTGGTGGCGAGCAGGGCATGCACCATCGGCCGCCCGGCCACCGGGTAGCGGTCGGACAGCAGCAGCATCACCATGCCGTCGCGTGCGGCCTGCTCGGCTTCGGCGCAGATGCGCTCGATGCCGGCACGCAGGCCCTCGTCTTCGCTGTAGGACAGGTCGAGCAGGCGATTGGCCTGCACGTACTGGTCCATCTTCAGCAGCTGGCGCAGCTTGCGCTGGCTCAGCACCGGCGAGTTGAGGATGACGTGGTTCACCGTCTCCGGGCCGGCATGGAAGATGTTGGTCTCCCTGCCGAGCTGGGTGGACAGGGACATCGCGCAGTCCTCGCGCAGCGGGTCGATCGGCGGGTTGGTGACCTGCGCGAAGGCCTGGCGGAAATAGTCGTACAGCGGTCGGCTGCGCTGGCTCAGCACCGCCATTGGCGTGTCGTCGCCCATCGAGCCGGTGGCTTCCTGCTCGGTCTCGGCCAGCGGCCGCAGCACCTGTTCCACTTCCTCGCTGCTGAGCTGGTACAGCTTGTGGTAGCTGCGCAGAGTGGCTTCGTCGAAGGGCTCTTCCACAAGCGAGGGGTCGATCAGTTCGGTCTGCAGGTAGGTCACGCCCTGCTGCAGCCACTGCTTGTACGGCGCGCGACCACGGTTGATGCGGTCCACCGCGTCGGAGTCGAGCAGGTCACCACGCTTGAGGTCGATGGCCACCATTTCGCCTGGGCCGAGCTTGCCCTTGCGCACCACACGCTCGGTCGGCACTTCCCACACGCCCGCTTCGGAGGCGACCAGGAAGTGGCGGTCGGCGGTCAGCATCCAGCGCGCCGGACGCAGGCCGTTGCGGTCGAGGGTACACACGGCGTAGCGGCTGTCGCAGGCGACGATGCCAGCCGGGCCGTCCCACGGCTCGCTGTTGAGGCCGTGGAATTCGTAGAACGCGGCCAGGTCCGGGTCCTTGAATTCCAGCGACTGCGTGGCCGGCGGCACCAGGATGCGCAGCGCCTGGATCAGTTCCATGCCACCGGCGACCATCAGCTCCAGCATGTTGTCCAGGCTCTGCGAGTCCGAACCATGCATGGAGATCACCGGATCGAACTCGGCGATGTCGAAGCGCGGCGTCTTCCACACCTTGCTGCGCGCCTGCGCCCAGCGCCGGTTGCCTTCGATGGTGTTGATCTCGCCGTTGTGGGCGAGCATCCGGAACGGGTGCGCCAGCGGCCAGCGCGGCAGCGTGTTGGTGGAGAAGCGCTGGTGGAACACGATCGCGCTGGAGGCCAGTTCGCGGCGCTGCAGGTCGGGGAAGAAGCGGCTGAGCTTGTCCGGCAGCACCATGCCCTTGTAGCTGATCGCATCCGGGGTGAGGGTGGTGACGTAGAAGTCGGCATGGTCGCGCAGCTGCTGTTCGCTGCGGCGACGGGCCAGGAACAGCGCCAGCGCGAAGCCGGCATCATCCTGGCCGACGCCAGCATCGACGAACACCTGCTCGATGCGTGGCAGGGTGTCCCGCGCCAGCTGGCCGCAGACGCTGTCGTCGGTGGGTACCTCGCGCCAGCCGGCGACCTTGCAGCCGACCG
The DNA here is from genome assembly GCF_029841665.1 of Stenotrophomonas sp. GD03819. NCBI lineage: Bacteria > Pseudomonadati > Pseudomonadota > Gammaproteobacteria > Lysobacterales > Lysobacteraceae > Stenotrophomonas > Stenotrophomonas sp. GD03819. The sequence goes on along the minus strand of NZ_JAOCEW010000040.1, from coordinate 17,111 downwards.
CTTCGATCTGCGCCTGCAGCTGCGTGCGGCAGGCGTGTGCAGCCTCGGCATCGTGCGGCAGGAACACCAGGCCGGCAGCGAAGCGCGCGGAGACCGCGATACCGGCTTCGCTGGCCAGCAGTTTCAGGAAGGCATCGGGGCGGCGCAGCAGCAGGCCACAGCCATCACCGGTCAGGCCATCGGCGGCGACACCGCCACGGTGGGTCATGCGCGAAAGCGCGGCGATGGCGGTGTCAACCAACAGGCGCGATGGTTGATCGTCGAGTTGGGCGACCATGCCAAATCCACAGGCATCGCGCTCGGAGCGCGGGTCGTAAAGCCCTTGGCGGTTGCGGGGGGCCATCTCTACCTCGATGCGTATAGGGTTGGCGGCGACACTCGTCCCCGCTCATTCCCTGGAGCGCATCGTGAGGCCACCGGATGCCTCGACTAGATCACAGGTTGCTGCAACGCCGCAATACACGGTTGCAGGTGCAACAGAACGCGCCGGCAACCCAGTGCCGGCGCGGGGCCGGAGTCAGCCGCAGCGCGCGCCGCTGACGGCGCCCTTGGCGTCCACTTCGATGTTCAGGCGGTCGCCGAGGAACTCCATCGTGGCCACGTCGTTGGGCTTCAGTACGCGCACCTGGCTGGCACCTGCATCTTCCTGTGCCTGTTTGCCCAGTGCATCGGTGTAGGCCTGGCCGACCAGGCTCTGCACCTGGCTGGCATCGCAGGTACCGACCGGCGGCGCCTCGGTGGCCTTGCCGGCTTCGTCGGCCGGCGCCTTGGCGGCTTCGGCGGCCTGCTGGGCATGGGCCGTGGCCGAATCCTGTTCATCCAGCGCCGGTGCCTGGCAGGCGGTCAGGGCCAGCACGGCCGGCAGCAACAGGGCGGAGAGCGAACGGGCGCGAATCGGGAACGACATCATGACTCCGGAAGGGGTTGTGAAGACCCGAGCATAGCGGCGAACCGGCCCTCACGTGTTTGTCTTGTGTTATCGACAGGATCGCGGCATGGCGACAGCGACACTACAGACATGCCAACCCCCTCCACCCCCGAACGACAGGCCGCGCGCGCGGCCGGCCTGCGCTATGTCGACGACACTCAGCCGGGCATCAGCCGGCGCCGCGCCGGCAAGGGTTTCAGCTACCGCGATGCTGATGGCCACGCGATACGCGATGCCACCACCCTGCAACGCATCCGCGCACTGGCGATTCCACCGGCCTACACTGCGGTGTGGATCTGCGCCCACGCCAACGGCCACCTGCAGGCCACCGGCCGCGATGCACGCGGGCGCAAGCAGTACCGCTACCACCCCGACTGGGCGAAGGAGCGCGATGCCGGCAAGTTCGACCGCATCATCGCCTTTGGCGAGGCCTTGCCCACGCTGCGGCGGCGGTTGTCGCGGGATCTGAAACGGCCGGGGTTCCCGAAGGAAAAAGTGCTGGCCATGGTGGTCGCGCTGTTGGCCGACACGCTGGTGCGGGTCGGCAATGAAACCTATGCGCAGCAGAACCGTTCGTTCGGTCTGACCACACTGCGCAACCGCCATCTGGAGCTGCTGCAGGGGGGCCGGGTGCGCATGCGCTTCCGCGGCAAGTCCGGGCAGCTGCAGGAGGTGACCGTGGGCGACCGCAGGCTGGGGCTGCTGGTGCGGCGCCTGCAGCAGTTGCCGGGGCAGGCGCTGTTCCAGTACCGCGATGACGACGGTGCGCTGCAGCCGGTGGATTCCGGCGCGGTGAACGACTACCTGCGCGAGGTGATGGGCGAGGACTTCACTGCCAAGGACTTCCGCACCTGGGGCGGCACGGTGGCGGCGGTGCAGGCGTTTGCCGCCACCGAGCTGCCGGAACCGGCCAGCCAGCGCGCGCTGGCGCAGGCGCAGCGCGCGGTGGTGTGCGAGGTGGCAGCGCTGCTGGGCAACACGCCTGCGGTGTGCCGCAAGGCCTACATCGACCCGTGCGTGTTTGCCGGCTGGGAGCGCGGTGAACTGGCGAAACTGGCCGGCCTGCGCGGGCCGCGCCAGTGGGAACAGGCCACCCTGCGCGTGCTGCGCAGGGCGCGCCGGCTCAGCCGCAGTAGATCGCGGTGATGTTGTTGGTGCGGCCCTTTTCGATGGTCAGGCGGTCGCCGCCTTCGTGCGCCGGTGGCACCCGCGGGCCGTCGTGGCGCAGCACCCGCACGTGCAGGCTGTCGCTGTCCACGCGTGCGCGGGCCACGGTGGCGTCCGAAGCGGCCAGGCCGAGTGCGCCGCGCACCATGTCGCTGTGGCACTGCCCGGAAATGACGCCGTCGATCGGCTGCACCTGCGCCATGGGCGTGCTGCTGCAGGCGGCAAGGGCAAAGCAGGCGGCGGCGGTGGCGATGGCATGTTTCATGGAGGCATTCCTTGTGTGATTGCGTGCAGGGTGCGACGTCAGACGTGGTGGCGGAATGAATGCCGTGCACATCGTGGACACGGCGCGCTCACCGCCGCCAACAGCGTGGGTGGAGACACTGCAGGATCGGCAAGGGCCGCCCCCGGTAGTGCCGGCCGCTGGCCGGCAGCCCCTTTCCCTCCCGAGGAGACCTGCATGGCCACCACCAAGAAAGCCCCCGTCCGCCGCAAAGCCTCGCCCAAGGTGCGCAAAGGCAGCACCGCAAGCAAGACTGTCGCCGCCCCCGATCGCCCGCGCGTGGTGAAGACTGCCACCCGCAAGGCGGCCGCCAGCGATCCACGCGCAGCGCGCGTCGCGGCCCGGCAGCGGCGCCTGCAGGATCAAGAAAAGGCCAAGGACGTGCGCGCGGCAAAAAAAGCAACGAAGAAGACCGCGACCCAGGCCGGTGCGCGCCGGCAACCGGAGGCGATGCCGGCGCAGCAGCTGGCCAAGCCTGGGCATGAACACGAACTGGAGCTGGCGCCGCGTTTCCTTGCACCGGACTACGCCGGCAGCGGCAAGCTGCAGGGGATGCGCGCGATCATCACCGGTGGCGATTCTGGTATCGGCCGTGCGGTGGCAGTACTGTTCGCCCGCGAAGGCGCCGATGTGGCGGTACTGCACCTGGACGAGGCCGAGGACGCGGACATCACCCGCCAGCACGTGGAGCGCGAAGGCGGCCGCTGCGTGGTGATCGCCGGTGACGTGCGCGATCCGCGCTTCTGCAACAAGGCGGTCAAGCAGGTGGCCAAGGCGTTCGGCGGCATCGACATCCTGGTCAACAACGCCGCGTTCCAGCTGCATTGCGAGCGGCTGGAAGACCTGGAAGACGCGCATCTGCAGGAAACCCTGCAGACCAACATCGGCGGTTACATCCAGATGGCGCGCGCGGTGCTACCGCACCTGGGCGAGGGTGCCAGCATCATCAATACAGGATCGGAAACGGGAATCTTCGGCAGCAAGGCGCTGATCGACTACTCGGCCACCAAGGGCGCGATCCATGCGTTCACCAAGGCGCTGGCCAGCCAGCTGCTGCCGCGTGGCATCCGGGTCAACTGCGTGGCGCCGGGCCCGGTGTGGACGCCGCTGAACCCGGCCGACAAGAAGGCGGAGGACGTCGCTGAGTTCGGCAAGGACAGCGACATGGGCCGGCCCGCGCAGCCCGAAGAGCTGTCGCCGGCCTACGTTTTCCTGGCCTCGCCAGCCTGTGCCAGCTATATCAGCGGGGTGATCCTGCCGGTGATGGGCGGGCCGCGCGGCTGACGCGGCGGCGGTGCCGGCCGCTGGCCGGCAGCTATCCTCGGCGCATGCGAACAGAGGATGGGGTGGGCATGGAGGGCACCGCTGAATACCTGTGGCTGCCGCCGGGCGCCACACCGCCCGAACGGGCCTGCTCCCCTTGCCGGGCCATTGTTGCTGTCGAAGCCGCCGTGGAGGCGGACTGGCAGGCGCCGATGAGCGATTGGCTGGTGCGCAGCGGTTGCCGCTACATGATGGCCTGGGGCATCGAGTGCAGCGGTTGGGATGATGCGGTGGACATGGCATCGCCGGAGGTCGAGTGCGCCGACTTCGTGATGACCACCTGGCATGATCGCGACACCCTGGCGGAGGTGTCGGCGTTCTGCGCCATTGCCCAGCACTCTACGCTGGAGCTGCCGCACACTCGGGTGTTGCATGTTGCTGGGGTGGCCGACCGGGCGCGAGTGCTTGCAGGTGTTCAGGGCGCTGTTGCAGCAGATGCGTAAAGATCGGCGATGCGCGGAATGAACCGCTGCGGTTGGCGCGTGGGAGCTGCATACTCGGCCCACCGGGCAGAAACGCCACATGGAAGATCACAACGGAGTTCGCACTCCCTGCACGATGATCAGCCTCGGCAGACCCTTCAGTCGCTTGGCCAGTGTCCTTGCGCTACTGCTGGCTTTCGCACCCTTCTGCATGGAAGCAAGCACTTTTGACATCGGCCTTGATGGAAAAAGCCCTTACCCGGAGCACTCACGCGACCAGATACTGGAGCTCCAGAGAAACTCTGATGGCCGAATGCTGCTTCGCGATGAACTGGATGCATTCAAGGCGGTGCTGGTCGAGCAGGGCTGGCCCACCTATCGCACCTCGGGGCCAGCCCTGATTGATGCGGCCGGCAAGCTGCTGGGGCGCTCTGGCCTGGATTGCGAGTTCCAGAAGTACATGCTTCGCGTTCTTGATCAGCAAGTCGGCGATGACATCCGTCCTGCAATCTATGCACGGCTTGCGGATCGCATCCATGCTTCCCACAATTCCAGCCAACTGTACGGCACCCTGCAGCAGCGGCTCGATGATGTGGCTACGGTTGATCCGCCAGTAGCCTCGTTGGGCTCCCTGCTGTTCTTCCGTGACTTCTACGGTCTGCCCAGCCTGGAGGAGGACCTGGCCTCGGGCGGCATCGATTACGAAGTGACCTTGTCACAGCCACCGGCGACGTACACCTGGCCCGACATCCGGACGCTGCTCGGTGAGCTGATCCAGCCCGATCAATCCTTGCGGGCAGCGCTGAGCGCTGCCCGCAGCAAGGGCGTTTCAGCAAAGGTCGAGCTGCTCAAGGAGGAGATCGCTGCCTCCGATCGAGAAGGCCTGCGAAGGATCAAGCAGGTATTCGAAGGCGTAGGCTTTCCGACGCGGGACATGGCGGGCATTGATGGTGTCTCTAGGGCCTTCCTCCTGGTCCAGCACGCGGATGAGGATCCAGCGTTCCAGAGGCGTGCGTTGGAGCTGGCCAAACCATTGATGGAGTCACGCGGCATGTCGCGACGCCAGTATGCAATGCTGGCTGACCGGGCTTCCCCTGGCAGAAGGCGAGCCGCAACTGTACGGCACGCAGATGACCCTTCAGAACGGCGTGTACGTGCTGCAGCCTACGTCCGATCTTGACGGTCTGGACAAGCGTCGATCGCAGATGGCGCTTGGCCCTTATCAGGCGATGCTCGATAGTGCCAACGCCAGTCGTCCTTGATTGAAATGTTGCGCCAACATCCTGGGCTTCCAGTGTTGAAGTATCCAGTTGATCTGCAGCATCGAATTGAAGTTTCGAGGGGATTCCTTGGCAGACATGTGGCTGGAGGTGGCGGCCGGGCGCGCCTGCTTTCTTGCAGATGTTCAGGGCGCTGTTGCGAAATACTCGTAGCGCAATGCGCACTTTTGATGTGGAAAACGTGATCGCGCGGACACGCGGAATCCGCAAATTCACACACAGAAGGAGTGAATGCATTGGATCATTTTCATGAACACGCGAAATGTGACGAGGTTATCGATGTCACAATTGCCTTCACTCAAGTGTTGACGTGATGCGCTCGATGATCGATAAAAAGGCCCAACGCAACGGGAAAGGATGCCCCGATGTCACGACATCTTTTTCGCAGGGAAGTGATGCAGGCGAAGGGAAATCGTTGGCTGGGCCGCATCAACATGGTGCAGCCGATTCCGCTTTGGCTGTTTACCGCCTTCGCTGCCTGCTCAGCTGTTTCCGTCATTCTCTTCATTGCACTTGGCAGTTATACAAAGCGTGCCCGGGCCATGGGACAGCTTGTCCCTGTCGAAGGCATGTCCACTGTCATGGCACCCGCAAGCGGTGTCGTCTCTCTTCTCAAGGTCAGTGAGGGAGAGAATGTGCGTGCAGGTCAGGTGGTTGCCGTGCTCACCGTGCCAAGGGCAACGGTTGGCGAAGGTGATACCTCCGCCGCATTGGAGAAGCGCATCCGCGAGCGGGTCCAGGGATTGAAGGATGTGCAGGCTGCGGATCAATCCCAGCTCGATGCACAAAGTGACGGTCTCATTGCGCAGGTGGCTGCGGCGCAACGCGAGCTGGCGCAGTTCAAGGAGGAAATCCAGACAAGAAGCAGGCAGGTCGTACTGGCCGAAGAGACACTCTCGCGGCTGGAGAGACTGCGCGAAGGCAGTTACGTAAGCGAACTGCAGATCAAGCAGCAGCAGACACTGGCGCTTGAACAGCATGCCAGTGTGCAGGCCCTGCAGCGCCAGGCAATCACAACACAACGACTCATAGCGCAGTTGCAGGAGGCCATGCGCTCGCTGCCGCAAAAGCGTGAAGCCACCAGAGCCGGTCTGCGGGGCGCATTGGCCCAACTTGAACAGGAACACGTCGAGCTGCTCGCACGAGGTGAGCTGGTGCTTACCGCGCCGGTGGATGGAACGGTTGTCACGCAGGTGCTGAAGCCGGGCCAGTCGGTGACCATGGGCCAACCTCTGCTGAGTATCCTGCCGCAAGACGGCCGTCTGGAAGCTGGCCTGCTGGTGCCCAGTCGTGTCATCGGCTTCATTGATCCCGGCGATCGCGTACTGCTGCGTTACCAGGCGTACCCCTATCAGAAATTCGGTCACCATGAGGGAACAGTGCAGCGCGTCAGCCGCAGCGCGCTTACTGGGACAGAGCTGGAAATGCTGATGCCCGGCTCGAAGATCCAAGGCGAACCGATGTACAGGGTCACCGTCGCACTCTCCAGTCAGGAGATGGACGCTTACGGTCGCATCGAGCGACTCAAGCCCGGCATGACACTTGAAGCTGACATCCTTGGCGAGCGCAGCAGCTTGGCCGAATGGATCTTTGCGCCACTGGTCGCACGAAGCAAACGGATCTTCTAGAGAAGGTCACCTCCACTCAACCCGTCCTGCCGTTGAAACCGAACGGGCGGACACGCAGAGGAAGCAGCGATGGAACTAGAGCAGCGGGAAAGGCTTGGGAGCGTACCGGATCTGGGCGACGTCGATGTTGTCGATGACCTGGTACCAGACGAACTTCGGCGCGACATCCTGCGACTGGTCCGTAAACCCATCTGGGCGTATGGATGGAAGTCGGTCAAGTCTGAAGACCGCTTCAGCTTCTGGCATGCGCATTTTGCCGGAGGCGACAAGGAAAGCCGTCAGGGGTGCCTGGCCGAACTTGCTGCAAACGAAGCTGCACGACCGATCCACGAGCTGTGGGAGTGCCTGTCGCAGACGGTGCTGGCCGGCCATGAACCCCTTCGTGTGTACGCCAATGCCCATACCTACGGCGTGGAGGGCTATGTTCATACAGACAATGCAGACAAGGAAAATTACTTCACTGTCGTCTACTACGCCCACGGAATCTGGCATCCCAACTGGTCGGGCGAGACAGCTTTCGTGGTGCCGGAGACGGGTGACATCACCCATGCTGTCTACCCGCGACCTGGGCGCCTGGTGGTGTTCCGGGGCGCCACGCCACACGTTGCACGTTCACCCAGCCGGGACTGTCCCGAGCTGCGCATCACCGTCGTGTTCAAGACCCAGCTCGCACAATGACCTTGCCCGTCGCCAACATGCCGGAGCGGCCCTCCCTGCAGATGCTGCAGGAGTACCTGTCACTCCTGCGCGCTGACCAGGTGCCGCACTCGGGGCGAACGCTGAAGGATCATCTGGAAGGAACGGGCCGCATTCTGCGGGAGTGGGGATGCGACGAGGCGGTATGCATCGCTGGCATGTTCCACAGCATCTACGGAACGAACGTGTTCGGATTCAAGCGTCTTGGGTGGAGTGATCGGCCGCTGGTGGGTCGGATGCTGGGCGAACGTGCCGAGCATTTGGTGTATCTGTTCTGCGTCAGTGATCGGCCCGGTGCGTTCCTCGAAGCGCTGGGTACCGGCATCATTCGCCACAGAACAAGCGGCGAAAGCTTCAGTGCGGGCGTGGATGTCTGTGCGGCGTTGCTTGAGATCGAATCCGCCAACCTCATCGAGCAGGGATGCGGCGAGCAGTTCCTGAAGCGACTGTCCGCATGGGTGAGCGCATATCCAGACCTTCCGCTGAGCGTTGGCCTGCGCTCGCTCCTTGCTGGGCACGCGGCGGCTGGAAAGGCGCCCGCCGCCCCTGGCAGGCCGACAGCGGAGGAACTCCATTGAACGCTTCATCCATCCGTCAGAAATTTGCAGTTGACCGTTTTGCGCGGCTTGAGCAGCTGGTGGCGGCAGAAGTGATGGATCTCTACTTCCAGTATGCGAAGAGCTATGCGCGCATGCCGAAGTACTATGAGCTGGAAACAGAAACCGCGTCGCTGGGGCGATATGCCGACGCCATGGGCGAGGTGCTGCTGGCCAAACTGTTGCCTGAGGTGGAAGACTGTGTAGGAAAGCGGCTGCATGCCACTTACTCGTTCCTGCGCTTCTACACGCCTGAATCGAGGCTGCGCAGACACACTGACCGCACATCCTGCGAATACACGCTGACCTTGACCGTTGGCAGCGAAGGTACACGGGCGCCCTGGCCGATCATGATTGAGACCCAGGAGGGTGTGCAGGCGTTCGACCTGGCTCCAGGTGATGGGCTCCTGTTCTCCGGACGTGAGCTGCCCCACTGGCGCGAATGCCTGCCAGTGGGAACCTGGCTCCAGCTCTTCCTGCATTACGTCGATGCAGACGGGCCGCATGCAGCGAACCGGTTCGATGGACGGAAATTTCTCGGACCGACGAGGCGATCAGTAGCATGACTGTTCTCATCAATGCTGGAACGCACGATACACACGCCAAGGCCGTCGTTTGGGGCTTGCGGCGCAAAGGAACGACCGTGTTTCATCTGGCGAGCGACAGGTTCTGCCAGACAACGGCCTTCAGCATCCGCGTAGGGGCTGCGCAAAGTGGTGCCACGCTCGCGATCGACGGAGAAACCGTAGCCCTTGATCAGCTGTCGGCAGTGTGGCATCGCCGCCCGTTTGAGGCGCTGCAGAACGCTGGCGTTCAACCAGAGGATGAGGTGTTCGCCCGAGGCGAATCGCAACTGATGCGCGAGGGGTTGTATCGATCCCTGGAGCTTGTCCCGGCAGTGAATCCATTGGATGCCCTTGTCCGGGCCGAAAACAAGATCCATCAGCTGAAGCACGCGGCCGAGCTTGGCTTCCAGCTTCCGGCCACGTTGATAAGCGGCTCACCTGAGGATGTCCGAGGTTTCCTTGCCCAACACGCGGAGTGCATTTACAAGCCGCTACGCGGCCATGTCTGGAAGTCCGATTCTGCTCGACGCGCGACCTACACCGCCAAGGTCAGCGAAGCAGATCTCCCGGCGGATTCACTGCTGCGCGCCGCCCCAGGCATCTATCAGGCCCGCGTGGAATATGCTTTCGAAGTCAGGGCGCAGTTTTTCGGCCGCCAGTGCGCTGCGATCCGTATCGAGCAGCCGACGGATGGCAGTCTCGACTGGCGGCGCAGCCAGGGCACGATTGACACCTGCGAAGTGGTGGATGTCCCGCTCGACCTGCAGCAACGCTGCCATCGTCTGATGGAAGCGCTCGGCCTCGTGGCGGCGGGGTTCGATTTTCTCGTTACGGACGATGGGCGCTGGATCTTCCTTGAGATCAATCAGGCCGGACAGTTCCTTTTCGTCGAACAGTGGTGCCCTGGATTGCCGATGCTGGACATGTTCTGTGAGTTCATCCGTGCACCGTCGCTGCAGTGGCGATACGACATGGGACATGCGCATCGCCGGATCTCCTATTCGGAATTCATCGAGAGCACTTCAGTGATTACGTCCTGACCCCGGCAGGTGGGACGTCAACCCATTGCGTCAGGCGCCTGGCGTGATCCACCGACAACACTCCTGTTGTCGAAAATCGAGGAGAAAATGGCATGAAGAACGAAGATATCAAGAAGGACCTGGAGTCGCGCGTGCTTGGTCACATTCTTTCCCAGGAAGAAATGGAGCAGGTAGGCGGCGGCGATGGCGATGGAATTCCGACGCTCCCGCCGGTGAAGACGACGCCGGCCAGTGACAACGGAACCACGCATCCGGTCCTTGAGTAACTGAATACGGCGAGTGCTGCGATGCCTGGCCGTCAAGGTGGGCGTCGCGGCCTCGCTTTTCCGGAGAACGGAGCTGAAGCGCAATGCAGCTGGAGCATTCCATCCTGAAGGGCCATTGCCCGCACCTGGCAATCATCGACGTTGCCGCTCGGCTCGCGGGGTGCTCAGTGCAGTCTTCTGACGTCGCGCTGCTGGGCGCACCCCGCAGGTACACGGAAACTTTCTCCCTGCAGCGAGCTGCAGGCATCCTTGGTGATCTGGGCATCGTCAGTGTCGCGGTTCGCACCGACCTCGGCGGATTGGCACAACTGCGATTTCCCGCCCTGGCCCAAGTGCGGTCCGGTACGCGCCAGGAGTTCGTCGTAGTGAGCCGCATCGACGATCATGCGATCGTCTACTACAGCGGCCGCCTGGGATGGCAGTTGGAAGGCCTGAGTTCGTTTTCCAAGCGCTGGACAGGCGTAGCTCTCACCCTTGAGGCTGCTGTCCGTGGGCCTTGCCGCGTAGGTAGGGACGCAGCGCTGCTTTCAGATCTTGAGATTCAACTCATCCAGGATTTCATGACGGTGGACGAATGCGAGGAACTCATGGCCAGCGCGTCACCTGCGTTCCGCAAGAGCATGGTCAGTGCGGATGGCAGCTTGCAGAGTGAGGTCATGTCCAGCGGCCGCACAAGTGAATCGGCGGCCTGCTCGGGGGACCTGTGTGCCCGCATCACCGATCGCGCGGCGGAGCTGCTTGGCTGTGCGAGCACGTTGTTCGAGCCGATCCAGTGCGTCAGGTATGAGATGGGACAGAAGTTCGCCCCACACTATGATGTTCCCCTGGATGCAGGACTGCCAGATCAGTCCACGCGCGCATGGACACTTCTTGCGTACCTCAACGATGGGTTCGAAGGCGGGGAAACCCTCTTTCCTGCCTTCGACCTGAGTGTGCGCCCTCTTCGTGGCGCCCTGCTCATGTTCCGTAACCGTGGCCGACAACAGCGAAGCGTCAATCCGGGTGCGCTGCATGCGGGCCAACCGGTGACCCGCGGGAGCAAGTATGCCTGCAATATCTGGTGTTCAGATGCCAATTAGATGCCTGATCGCGGTCTTCTTTCTGTTCCATGCAGCCGTCGCCCCCGCCTTGGCCGATGCTGCTCCAAGCCTGCCTCCGGTTGCGCAACATCCAGTGTCATCGAAGCCAATGGTGCTCCCGAAGGCCACGGAACTGCCTGTCGGCCCCGCGGGCACCTGGCGGTCTCCAGTGTCTAACGGCGTGGATCGGCAGATCGCGGTACTGAGTGCGCCCGCCGGCGGATTCAAAGTGGTGTATGCGCAGTATCTCCGCGGCGACATGGACTCATCACGGCTGATGCAGATCCGGTCCTCTGATGGTCGCCTCATGGACCAGCCTGAGCCGCTGTCGTTTGGTTCAGTGCTGGAGGATGCTCCGGTGCTCGTTCACATCGATAACGATGCGTGGCTCTACTTTGCAGGCAGTGACGCTGATTTCAGCAATATCACGCTTTGGCGCGCGCGGGCCACGCCGCAGGGGTTTGGGGCGCCACAGCGGCTGCCGGATGTCCCGGGACTGACCCAGCTGGTCCAGGCACCTCGATGGGTGCAGGCAGAAGGCGATCTCTATCTGACATTCCGTGGAATGGGAACCGGTCCTCGCTGGATGTCGATGCGCAATGCCCGATCACCATCGGAGTTTCAGGGGGCGGCATCGACACCCGTGGCGTATCCGCGCGTGGTGCCGCTGGGCCAGCATGGCTGCTTCATGAGTTATCAGAAGGCGCCCGAAGGTGGCTACATGACAACGCTGTACAGCGTCAGCCCCGACTGCAGAACCTGGTCCGGCCCTGTGGAGCTTTCGCCAGCAAAGTCTCCGAACAAGCCGGATGTCCACGACGGGTTCGCGCTGCCTCGACAGGACGGCGGCGTGGACATCTACTATGTCTACCCTTCCTACAAGGGCGCCACAGCGCGGTTTCCCGTCAGTTTCGATCTGTACAGGCGCGCAGTGGATGTGCAGGGCAGGGCAGGTCCCGAGCAGCTCCTGACGGAACGGCTTGCCTACAATCCATTCGCTCCTTCCGCGCATCGAATGCCGGATGGGTCTGTCCTGGTCTCGTTCTCGGACATCGAGGCGCGCGGCGATGCTGGTGTGACCAAGGGACGACTGACGCTCTTCCGGATTTCCGGAGATGCGCCGATGGAGCCTGAGCGCCCTGGGCACCGCGACAGTGACAGCTGACGTGATCGTGTCGTCCGTCATGCCCCTTTCCCGGCAATCCAAGCGGCTGCGCACATGAAGGTCATCCTGCAGTCTGAAAGCGCCGAATGCGGGTTGGCCGCATTGGCGATGGTGGCTGACCACCATGGCCAGCACGGTGGGCTGGCCGTGCTGCGCCAGCGGTTTAATCTTTCGCTGAAAGGGCTGCGTCTGGATCGGCTGGTTCAGATCTCCCAGCAGATTGGCTTTTCGGCGCGCGCGATTCGAGTCGAACTCGAAGAACTGGGGAAGCTGACGACTCCGTGCATACTGCACTGGGACATGAACCATTTCGTGGTTCTGAAAACGGTGCGTGCATCAGGGATCGTCATTTGTGATCCCGCCGTCGGTGAGCGGAAACTCAGCTACCGCGAGGCATCGGAGCACTTTACCGGAGTTGTGCTGGAGCTGACACCGACGGCCGAGCTCAAGCCCGTGAAGCGCGCACCGGCGATCAGCCTGCAGCAATTGACTGGCGCGGTGCGCGGCATGTGGCGCTCGTTGGCCCAGGTTCTGATTCTGTCGCTGGCGTTGCAGGTTTTCGTCGTGCTGGCGCCATTCCTGCTGCAATGGGTGGTGGATCAGGCACTTGTCTCGGCGGATCGTGACATGCTCAACGTCCTCGGGATTGGATTTGGCATCGCCCTGCTTCTGCAGGTTGCAATCAACCTGCTGCGTGGCTGGTCTGTGGTCTATCTTTCCACGCATTTCGGATTGCAGTGGACGAACAATATTTTCGCCCACCTGATGCGTCTGCCGTTGGCATTCTTCGAGAAACGTCACCTTGGTGACATCACCTCACGCCTTGGCTCCATCCGTGAGATCAGGACGGTCATCACCACCAGTTTCGTGGAGGGCATCATTGACGGTCTCATGGCGATCATGACCTTCGCGCTGATGCTCATCTACTCATGGGAACTGGCGATGGTGACGCTGTGTGCCGTGGCCGTCTATGCGGGTGCCCGATCTCTGTCCTACCGTGAGTTCCGTAATCGGACCGAGCAGCAGCTGATGGTCGGTGCCCGGCAGCAGACGCATCTGCTCGAGTCACTCCGCGGTATACAGAGCCTGAAGGTAGCGGGTCAGGAGCCGCAGCGGCGTGCTGCCCACGAGAATCTGATGGTTGACACCGTCAACGAAGAGTTGAGGTTGGCCCAGATGGGCCTGGGCTTTACGAGCATCAACCAGCTGGTGTTCGGCATTGAGCGGATCGCCGTGATCTGGATCGGTGCGTTGCTTGCGATGTCAAATGTGTTCACCGTCGGCATGCTGATCGCTTACCTCGCATACCGGGAGCAGTTTTCGCAGCGTGTCGGCAATCTCGTCGACAAGTGGGTTGAGTTCCGGATGCTGCGCCTGCATGGTGAACGTCTATCGGACATCGTACTGTCCGAGCCCGAGGATTGCGGAGAGGGAATCGCCCCGGCCTTGCCCGGTGAGATGGGCGTGGAGGTTGAGAATCTTTCCTTCCGCTATGGCAACGGTGAGCCCTGGATATTCCGCAACTGCAGTTTTGTTGTGAAGCCAGGGGAATCGTTGGCGCTCATCGGTGGATCAGGATGCGGCAAGACAACGCTCATGAAGCTCATGCTCGGTCTTCTTGAGCCTACGGAGGGAAGTATCCGCATTGGTGGACAGACGCTGCGCGGCGCTGGCGCTCGGCGCCTGCGTGAAGCCATCGGCGCGGTAATGCAGGATGACCAGCTTTTCGCCGGCAGCATTGCAGAGAACATATCCTTCTTTCAGGGAGCTGCCGAACAGGAGCGTGTGGAGCACGCGGCGCGGCTGGCGGCGATCCATGACGATATAATGGGCATGCCCATGGGCTATCACAGCCTGATAGGCGACATGGGAAGCACATTGTCCGGCGGGCAGAAGCAGCGGCTTATTCTTGCCAGGGCGCTTTACCGTGAGCCCAGCGTTCTGTTTCTGGACGAAGCGACAAGCCATCTTGATGTCGCCAATGAGCGTCTGGTAAATGATGCTGTCGATAGACTTCGTCTGACGCGGATCATTGTCGCCCATCGCCCCGAGACAATAGAGCGGGCAGATCGGGTGATGGTGGTTGAAAACGCCGACGTCGTGCTGGCGACCCGAGTGCGAGCGAGCAATCTGAGGCTGAAGGCTGCGCAATCATCCGGACAGGTACCGGAGAGCCACTGAGCACGTGGCTTTGGATCCCGTTATCCCTTGATGCTGGATTTAGCTTGCATCAGCGTCGCGTCGCTACCGTTCGTCGGCCCATGACTTCCGGGGGGTTGACTACAGTTGTCGTCAAGTTGACAGTGACGACACGTGTAGTCAAGGGAGTGGTGTCATGCGTGGCAAGTCCATAGGGGACCAGGAACTGGCCCTGCTGCAGTACATCGATGAACATGCGCCGGCCAGCGTGGGCGAGGTCGCCAGCGGCTACGGCGAGGCCCGTGGCCTGGCCCGTTCCACCGTGCTGACGATGATGGAACGGCTGCGGGCGAAGGGCTATCTTCAGCGCCGGCAGCAGGACGGCGTCTACCGCTACCAGGCCACCCGGGGCCCGCAGAGCGTGCTGCAGGGTGCCGTGGCCCAGTTCGTCGACAACACCCTGCAGGGGTCGGTCTCGCCGTTCGTGGCCTACCTGTCGCAGCGCCAGCAGGTCAGCGACAACGAGCTGGCCGAGCTGGAAGCGCTGGTTGCCCAACTCCAATCGCGTCGCCACGAGGGCTGAGCCATGGACACCACGATGCTGATCCCGATGCTGGAACGGCTGGGCTGGACCAGCCTGCAGACCGTGCTGCTGGTGGCCCTGGTGTATGGCCTGTGCCGCGCGCTGCCGTCGCTGTCGGCGGCCACCCGCTGCCGCCTGTGGTGGCTGGTCTCGCTGCAGGCCGTGCTCGGCCTGTTCTGGAGCCAGCCGTTGCAGTTGGCCTGGCTGCCGGCACCGCAGGCGGTGGCGATGACCGCCACTGACGTTGCCGCTGATCTGGTGTACCCACTGGCGCCGGAAGCCTCGGCGCAGCTGCTGGCCGCGATGCCGATGCCTGCGGCGGACGTGCCGGCGGTTGCGTGGTGGGCGGTCGCACTGGCTGCGCTGTGGCTGTCCGGCGTGCTGCTGATGGCGTTGCGCACCTTCGGTGAGTGGCGTCGCTGCCGCGCACTGCTGGCAGCGGCCTATCCCTGTGAGGACGAGGCGCTGGTGCAGGCTCTGCAGCTGGCCTCCGATGCGCACGGCGTGCGTCCTGCGCCGCGGCTGTGGATGAGCACGCAGGTGGACTCGCCGCAGCTGGTCGGGCCGTTCCGCCCGGTGCTGCTGCTGCCGGCCGGCGACAACGCCCTGCAGGGTGACGCGCTGGACCTGGCATTGACCCACGAACTGCAGCACCTGCAGCGGCGTGACCTGCAGTGGGGCCTGCTGCCCGCGTTGGCGCAGCACCTGTTCTTCTTCCACCCGCTGCTGCGCCTGTCGGTGCGCGAATACGCACAGGCCCGCGAGGAAGCGGTGGATGCGGCCGTGGTCGGCCAGCACGGCGCGAGCCGCCAGGCTTATGGCCGCCTGCTGCTGCAGCTGGGCGTGGCCCCGCAGCCGCACCTGGGTGTGGCCAGTGCCGCACCGAGCGCCACCAGCCTCAAGCGTCGCCTGCTCTCGCTGCAGTCGCGCCGGTCCTGCCCGCGCCTGTTGGCGGTGGCCCTGACGGCCATCGTGGTGGTGGTGGGCGTGGCGCCGATGCGGCTGGTCGCAGCGCCGGTGCCGCCTGCACCGTCCGCGTCGCCGGCTGCGCCGAAGGCCGTGGTGCCCACGCCGCCGGCGCCGAAGGTTCCGCCTGCACCGCCGATGTCGGCGCGCGCGCCGGCGGTGCCGGTGGCCCCTGCGCCGCCCGCCGAGCCCGCCGACGTCGAGGAGCTGTCCGGCCCGGACGATGCGGATGTGGCAGTCGACGTGGATGTCGACGTCGACCCCGGCATTGACGGCGGCCGCAGCACCTCGCGCAGTTCCTCCATCACCACCTACGGGCGGCTGGATCTGGGCACGTCGCCGCCGCAGGCGTTCGTGCTGGTCGATGGTGATTCAACCTTCGCCAACGGCGGCATCGACGACGTGACGCTGGCCCGCAAGCAGCTCGGCAAAGGACCGGCGCTGTGGTTCCGCCAGGGCAGTGAGCGCTACATCGTGCGTGACCCGATGCTGATCCAGTCGTTGCAGCGTGCCTACGCGGGTGCGTCCGACCTGGGGCAGCAGCAGAGCGCACTGGGCCGCCAGCAGAGCGCGCTTGGTCGCCAGCAGAGCGCACTCGGCAAGCAGATGGGCGAGATGGGCCGGCTGCAGGGTGAGGAGGCGCGCCGTATCGCGTTGGTGGCGGTCGAGGCTGCGCGCAGTGCGATGAGCGCGCACGACATCAATCGCGAAGCCGCCGCCGAAGCCGCGAAGGCGGCACGCGGGGCGACCAGCGACGCCGCAGTTGCGCGTGAAGCCGCCCGTGAGGCGGCCGCCGAGGCACGTCGCGCGATGCAGGAAGCCCGCAGCCAGGCCGCACAGTCCAGCCGCACCCGCGACATGAACCGCTTGGCCAGCCAGCAGGCCGAACTGGCCAGCCGCCAGGCGGCGCTGGGCAGCCAGCAGGCCGCGCTGGGCGAACGCCAGGCGCACGTGCACGCGCGGGCGGCACAGCAGGCGCAGCTG